>CAYTCW010000004.1:0-6386 GCA_964436235.1 uncultured bacterium | reverse complement strand
GCGTATAACTTCGTCTATAAGCGGCCCGATTCGATTAATATTGATCGGTTTGGTTATGTAATCGTCCATACCGGCCGCTATGCTTGCTTCCATATCGGTTTTAACGGCGCTCGCGGTTATGGCTATTATAGGCGTGCCGATACCGGCTTCCCTGATTAACTTTGCCGCCGCGATACCGTCTAAAACCGGCATTTGAATATCCATTAAAATTACGTCGAATTCGTTGGCTGATGACATTTGATAGGCTAAATGGCCGTTTTCCGCCGTCGATACCGTATGGCCGGCCATGCTCAGGGCTTTCGAAACTAATTTAAGATTCATAAGATTATCTTCGACCAATAAGATTTTATATTTACCTGCGGAGTTCAGTTCAGGATTTTTTTCAGACTGATTGCCGCCTGAATTTATATTGTTTAAAATTTTTTCGTCCTGCCGCTCTCCTTTTTTAAAATCGATTATAAAATAAAAAGTGCTTCCACGGTTCAATTCGCTTATAACCGATATTTTTTCGCCGCCCATTATTTTAACTAAATTATTAGATATGGCCAAGCCTAATCCCGTGCCGCCGTAAATCCTGGTAACGGAAGAATCGGCCTGGTTAAAAGGGGTAAAAATAGTTTCAATTTTATCTTCGGCAATACCCGGACCTTCATCGCTTACTTCAAACTTTAACTTAGCGCTGCCTTCATTTTCTTCGATCTGGATAACTTTTAATCCCACCCGTCCTGCCGGAGTAAATTTAACTGCATTGCCTGAAAGATTTAACAATATCTGCTTAAGCCTGTTGGGATCGCCTTTCATCATATACTTTATCCGGTTATCAACTTCTAATTGCAAAGATAAATTTTTCTTTACCGACGCAAAATTTATTATTTTAATAATTTCATCCATTACGGCGTGAACCGAAAAACTAACGGTTTCAAGCTCTAATCTTCCCGCTTCGATCTTCGAAAAATCGAGTATATCGTTGATAACCGAAGTTAAAAACTGCCCGCTGGTTTTTATATAACTTAAAGACTCTCTCTGGTTATCGTTTAAAACGGTTTTTTCGAGCATATCTGAAAAACCTATAACCGCATTAAGGGGAGTTCTTATCTCGTGGCTCATCATCGCCAGAAAATCGCTTTTAGCTTTATTAGCCTTCTGCGCGGCCTCTTTAGCCGCATCGGCTTTTTTTCGTTCTTCAACAAGCTCTGCGGTCCTCTCGCCTACTATTTTTTCTAAACCGCTCATATATTCAAAAACGGTGGAACGCATTTTTTCGAACGCGAGGGTAATCGTTCCGATTTCATCGCCGCCGCGCGTGGTTATGCTTTTAGAATAATCGCCGGAGGCTATCTGCGAGCATTCGCCGGCCAGATGATTAAGAGGTTTTATAATGTAATAGTTAAAGGCGAAATAAAGCGTTAATATAACGATTAATATCATGGCAAACCAGCTTACGATCAAGGGTTTGATTATTTTCGTAGATGCGCTGAGTTCTTCGGCGGCTGGAATGGTCACGCTTATTCCGCCGCGGACTTCGCCGATTTTATAATTTTGATGATCATGACAGCGCAGGCATGATTTTTCAATATATAAAGGAGCCATATACCTGAAATGAGTTTTTTTGCCGGCCGCGTTTTTAATATATTCGCACGATTCGGCAACGCCCTTTTCAAAAGACTTCAGCGAGGCCGTCTCGAAAGTATCCCCGGCGTTGGCGGGATTTATTAAATCGAGACTGGTTATATGAAATTTAAAATCGTCGGAAGCCTTCGCGAGTTCGGATATCTGGCGCGTTACCAGGGCCGGGTTTCTAAGAGTATATTCAACGCCTGCCTCGTCTTTGATATCATATTTCAAATCCTTTACTCGTTTTAAATAAGGATTGGTTTGCACGCCCTCTTTTTTTTCAACGAAAACGCCGCCCTGACGGGCTATCCATTCACGGGTAAGCTGGATTTGATGAAAAAAAGCCCGCGCGGTAGACAGTAAATTTAAATGGTCGGTTTCCGTTTTCAAACGGTATATATAGAAATAACTCGAGACGGAAATAAATATTAAAAAAACGCTTACAATTAATATCAATTTTTTTTTAATCGACATCATCGTACCCCGCTTTTTTAATTTCATTTTTAAATAATGAAACTTGTGTTTCAAGCTCGCTTATAAGCGATCCGGCTTCTTCGAAGCAACCCTGCCGTCCGGCGTTTTCCAATTGTAAAAATACCCGCCGGAGATTGGAAGCGCAAACGTTGACGGCCGATCCCTTGAGACGATGGGCGGTTTTGGCAAGACAGTCGCCGTCTTTTTCGGCTATGGCATTTTTTAAAACGCCGCCGAATTTTTCAAGGTCTTCAAATAATATCTTGATTATTTTTCCAGCGAGTATATCGTTTGAAAAAGTATTTTTAACGAATTTTTCACGGTCGAATATTTCTGCGGCTTCCGAAAAAGAGCTTTCAGAAACGCCCTGCGGGCTTAGATTTTTTATTTCGACGACCCCGGCGTCGCACTGAAAACCGCCTTCAAAATTTTGATTGAAATTACGCTTAATAATTTCGGCGAATTTTTCAATATTGATCGGTTTAGAAAGGTAATCGTTCATTCCGGCTTCGATGCACTTTTCGTAATCGCCTTTTATCGCATTAGCCGTCATGGCTATTATGGGAACTCCGGCATCGCGCTTTCTTATTTGCCGCGCAGCACCGTAACCGTCAAGAACTGGCATCTGTATATCCATAAAAATCAAATCGTATTTATTAAGCGATGAGAGTTCAACCGCCTCACGGCCATTCGAAGCCCTATGCGGACAATGGCCCAACTTTTTAAGCAGCTCTTCGACGAGCAGATAATTTACCAAGTTATCTTCGGCTACGAGTATATCATAACTTTTTACGCTTTTTTCGAGTTTAAATGCGCCGGGGCCGCATGCGTTTTTTTTCTCCGGCGCTCTCGATGAAAAAGGGAGAGTGAAGCAGAAGGCGCTGCCTTTATCGACCTGGCTTTCAACCGTTATCTGCCCGCCGCCCATTAATTTGACCAACTGGTTGGAAATGTGGAGCCCTAAACCCGTGCCGCCGTACTTTCTGGATATATCGCGTCGGCTTTGATCGAATGGCAGAAATATTTTTTCGATCTGCTCGCGCGACATACCGATTCCATTATCCATAACGCAAAATTTAATATATGAGATCCCCGCCTTTTCGCTTTCAAGAGTAATTATTAATTTCACGCTGCCGTTATTGGTGAATTTGACGGCGTTTGAAACTAAATTAAGCGTTATCTGCCTTAACTTTTTATAATCTCCCGCGAGCGAATTATTTATATCGGAATCTATAGTCACGCTCAAAACCGTTTTATTCTCGGCCGCGGCCTCGCTCATCAAAACCGTTATTTCCTCCGCCAGCTCTGAAATAGAAAATACCGATTCGTCTATTTCGATCTTTTGCGCCTCTATTTTAGAAAAATCGAGGACGTTGTTTACAAGCGAAATAAGAACGTCGCAGCCGGTTTTAACATGCGCCGCATATTCGGCCTGGCGGGGTTTCAATCCCGAATCGGCGAGAAGACTTACAAAACCGGCAATACTATTTAAAGGCGTTCTGATCTCATGGCTTATATTGGCTATGAAAAGACTTTTTGCCATATTGGCCGAATCCGCCATTTCAATAGCATGCTTAAGCTCCTGCTGCATTTTAATTCTCGAAGTGATATCGCGTGAATTAATAATAATTCCATTTACCGAACCGCTTTTGGTCATATTGGTCATCACCGATTCTAAATGGAGATAGCCGCCGTCTTTGCTTAAAAACCTGTAGCTGAGGCTTACCGGCGCGGCGCCTGATAAAAGCGAAGACTTAAAAATTTCATCGAAGGCCGCAACGTCTTCAGGGTGGATATAACTTGAATAGACACCGCCAATCAATTCGTCCGGTTCATAGTTCACGACTTTTTTAGTCGAAGCGCCTGAATATAAAATAGTTTTATTTTCCGTTATAATGGTTATAACGTCCGATATATTCTCTATAAGCGCACGATAATATGATTCACGGTCGCTCGATATTATTTCGCATATTTTTTGCTCGGTTATATCGTAACAAAACCCCATGTAACCCGAAAAGTCGCCTTCGGGGCAGCTATAGGGCCAGCCCGTATCGCGCACCCATCTATATTCGCCGTTTTTATGTTTGAGCCGGTATTGCGCTTCGTAAACGCCGCGCGAGTTGAAAGCGCTGATATACGATGCGACGCAGGCGTCGGCGTCTTTAGCGTGAATGCTTTCGCGCCAGCCGAAACCGGTTTCCTCTTCGAGCTGACGGCCGGTAAAATCACGCCTGGCTTTATTAAAATATATCATGGAAGAAGTGATATCGCTAAGCCATACCATCGCCGGAAACGAATCGAAAAAAGCCGTAAATCCTTTATTTAAAATAGCGTTTTTATCGTTAAATACCATAGCCGTATTATAACATACATCGCTTGTAAAAAAAAGATAAATATTAGATAAAAATTTTATGGAATATATATTAAGAATATGATATAATTATTTCATTAAAAAATATAAATATGAGGTGTATTTTTAAATGACTATGAAGTTAATATCAAAACTCGACGAACTCAACCACAAGATGTACGGCACCGATTTTCTCCTTACCTGGGATAAAAACGACGCCCAGATCAACGCAACGCTTACTACCGCACAAATATTAAAGAAACTTTACGAATCGAATATAAACTGCAAAGTTTTTAAATCAGGCCTCGCGGTTTCAAATTTCCGCGACAACTCCACCAGAACGCGTTTTTCATTCGCTTCGGCCTCCAACCTGCTCGGCCTCGCCGTTCAGGATTTAAATGAAAGCACCTCGCAGATAGCTCACGGCGAAACGGTCCGCGAAACGGCTAATATGATATCGTTTTTAACCGAAGTCATAGGCATACGCGACGACATGTATCTCGGCGAAGGCAATAAATATATGCGCGAAGTCGGCGAAGCCCTCGATGACGGCTATAAAAACGGCGTGCTTCACCAGCGCCCCGCCATAGTAAATCTTCAGTGCGATATCGACCACCCTACGCAATCGATGGCCGATTTATCACATTTAATTAATTATTTCGGTGGCGTCGAAAAACTCAAAGGCAAAAAAATAGCCATGACCTGGGCTTATTCTCCCAGCTACGGCAAACCGCTTTCAGTGCCGCAGGCTATAATCGGCCTTATGACCAGATTCGGCATGGAAGTTTCTTTAGCGCATCCCGAAGGCTACGATTTAATCCCCGACACTCTCAAAGTGGCTAAAGACAACGCTAAAAAATCCGGCGGCAGCTTCAAACACGTAAAAACCATGCAGGAAGCATTCGACGGCGCCGATATCGTATATCCGAAATCATGGGCGCCTTTCGAAGTTATGAAAAAAAGAACGGGGCTTCTGCAGAAAAAAGATATCGAAGGCCTTAAAATACTTGAAAAAGAATGCCTTGCCAATAACGCTAAATTTAAAAACTGGGAATGCAATAAAGCCATGATGAAACATACTAAAGGCGGCAAAGCGCTTTACATGCACTGCCTGCCCGCCGACATTTCCGGCGTTTCATGCAAAGAAGGCGAAGTTTCCGCCGACGTTTTCGAAAAATACAGAGTCGATACTTATAAAGAAGCCGGTTACAAACCTTTCGTAATAGCCGCTATGATGCTTCTTGCCAAATTTAAAGACCCGGCTAAAGTTCTGGCTTCACTTCACAAAAAAAGAATGGCTTAATTCAGTTTTACTTAATACAGTTAAGTTTTAATTTAAGCCGCGGGGCTTCTTTCAATTTAACTGACTCGATAATATCATAATAGCAGGAGCGCTTGAACGACGCTCCTGCATAAAGGGACAGAATATATTTCTGTCCCTGAAAAATTTAAAAAAGGGGATGAGTAATACTATGGAACGTGAACAATTACTTAAAACGGCCGGAGAACTCGAAGGCGATATGATAAAATTCATGCGCGATCTGATCGCGATTCCCGGCGAATCATGCAAAGAAGAACAGGTAATAAAACGCATAGAGGCCGAAATGAAAAAAGTCGGCTTCGACGAAGTTACCATAGATAAAATGGGCAATATAATCGGACGCCTCGGCAGCGGCAAAACTAAAATAATGATGGACGCCCACATCGACACCGTCGGCATAGGCGACAGAAACGCCTGGAAGATCGATCCGTATAAAGGCGATATGAAAGACGGCATAATATATGGCAGAGGCGCTACGGACCAGCGCGCCGGAATGGTGAGCATGGTTTACGCGGCCGCCATCATAAAAAAATTAAAATTAGAAGACGATTATACGCTCTTCGTTACCGGCACCTGCCAGGAAGAAGACTGCGACGGCCTGCCTCTGCTTCATATGATCCGCGACAC
>CAYTCW010000003.1:39447-77030 GCA_964436235.1 uncultured bacterium | reverse complement strand
CTCCCTCCCCTTCAAAAAATAATCATTCAGAGAAATATTGGAATAAACATTTAACAAAATTTATCCAACAAAATTTTGACATAATCATATATTTTTGGTATAATTGTGACATCAATTTGAAAATGTAATATTGTTTAAGTTGTTCTGCAGTGCGATATATCATTATTGCAGGGAGCGGGGCTTTTACGGCGACATAATAATTAATAAATCGTAGAAATGGGGAATGCAGTATGAAGAAGAATCTCAATCTGGTTTTATTTAAAAGGTCTTTACAGGCGGCTTTAGTTATAGCCGTTTTGGTTTCGTTGTTTCCGGGCGCGCTTTATGCTAAAAAGCCGACGACTTATTTAGCGCCTCAGTATCAGGTGCCGCTTTCACCCGAAAACGCCTTTATTTCGGTAGCCCCTATGGCCGATTCAGCCGGACAGCCCGAATCGGTAAGCGTAACCAATGAATTTGAAAAACTTGAAGTTGCCCGTCAGTCGGGTTTTAAGGTTATGCCTTTCGAAGGCGCCGGCGAGTATGCAAAAGACGCCATTCCTTATCTGATGAAATCAGAAGAGATGCTCGATTCAGCTAAATTACGCGTTATAGCGCGCATGATTAAGTATGATCTAATAAAAAAATCCGGCAATGAAAAATACGCTGAGTTTTATAAACAATATATTAATTCACCCATTGCCTGTTTTGTCGGATTGAGTTTGGGCACCGGACCGGCTTGCGGTCAGATACCGGCTTATCTTCCTTTAAAAGACGGAAAGAATTTCTTCTTCAGCACTCTTACGATAATAGAAGACATACCGCAAATGTTTTTAGTTACCGACGCAATTAAAAACGATACTTTCGATCTTGTGGTCGCGCATGAAAACGCTCACGGAATTATGTTCGATATGTACGGCTCGCAGATGGGCGTCGTCGAAAAGAAAAGCAATATGGGCCATGACGGCCCGGTTATATCCGACCGCGGATTAGCTTATCTTGAAGGTTGGGCTGAAGCTTTCGAAGCTCTTTACGGACCGACGAATCCACTTCTTAAACTCAAAGAAGAAGAGCGCGAAAAATACAGAATTTCAGAATTCTTATTCACCAGACAGGATCCCGTTCGCCGCGACCGTTATATATGGCAGACTACCAAAAAGAAAACCGGCATTTTAAAGAACGGACTTCAGATACTTTCGACCGAAGGCGCGATTGCCGGAGTTTTCTACGATATTTTAACTTCGCGCGCCATTAAAGATCCTTTCGTTAAATCGGTTTCGGTCATGTATCTTCATCGCCCGAAAGACTTTATAGGCTTTATTAAAGGCTGGGTAAAAGAATTCGCCGAAGATAAAAGGGTTCTTTATAGAATATTTTTAGAAGGCACTAATTACGCCACGGTTTCTAATAAAGCGCGCGGCCTTTATCACGATTATTATCAGGCCAAACTTAAATACGTTCAAAAAACCATGGACCAGAAAACTTTTTATGACATAAAAAATAAATGGACGGTTTATAAAGAAGAGCTGTTTAATACGGTAATGAAACAAGATAATATCGACGCTAATATCGGCCCTGATCTGTGGATGAAAGTCGGAGTTATTCCGGCCGCGCCAAAAGCTAAAGATCTTAATATAAACATATCGACGGTAACTCCCGATTTACTTTCCAGGTTGAAATTAAACGGCCTCAGCGACGAAGATATAGTTAAAATGATACAGGCGCGCGAAGCCATGGGCGTTCTTCCGTTTAAAACGGCTTCTGAAGCGCTTAAAAACTTCCTTGGCGAGCAGAAAGCCAATCAGGTAATGACCGAGAATAAAATAACGGATATGTAGTAAATAAATATATAATTAAATTGTAAATACGAAATAAGTAAAAAAAAATTAACCGGCACTGAACCGGTTAATTTTTTTTATTATTTAGCTCCCGCCGCTTTGAGCATCGATATAATTTCTCCGTCTTTAGACCGCGTTTCAGCGTACTGCAGGGCGGTTTGGCCATTGTTGTCGCCGGCGTTCACGTCGGCTTTTTTATTTATTATTAATTTGACGGCTTCTTTAAGATCACTCTCAACGGCGTACATCAGGGCATTTTTACCGTTATTGTCTTTAATATTTATGTCTTTATCGGGCAGCTTTTCAAGTATCAATTTGACGGTTTCTTCTTTTTCGTTATCGGCGGCCTGCATCAGAGGCGTAATTCCTTTATTGTTAGCGGCGTTGATATCGGCGCCTTTTTCGATCAATAATTTGACTATCGCCGTAATACCTTCGCGCGCGGCGACTGCAAGCGCGGTCTGGCCTATATTGTCTTTAGCGTTGATATCGGCGCCTTTTTCGAGAAGATATTCAATTACCTCTATATTTTCTCGATAATTTATGGAATTGATGAGTACGGTTTCGCTGTCGTTATCGGTGGCGTTTACATCGGCGCCTTTTTCAACGAGCATTTTAATGACTTCCATATTGCCTTTGAACGAAGAAAGCATTAAAACGGTTTCACCCGCGCTGGTAGTTAATTTAACGTCGGCGCCATTGTCTAAAAGCAGCTTGACCGATTCGGTGTCTTCTTTAACGGCGGCCTCCATTAATGCGGTGCGGCCTTTTTCCGAGCGTTCGTTCACCTTCGCCCCGGCGGATATTAACGCTTTAATTTCGTCGGCGCCCTTATATTTAGCGGCGTAGATTATCGAATTACCGGGCTGAGTATCGCCCGCGAAGGCGGCGCCGGTGAAGGCGAGTGAAATAAAAGCTGCTGCAGCGATTTTTTTAATCATTTTAACTCCTTTATTTTAAATATAATTGTTAATATTTGTAATAAAAACTAAAAAAATATATTATCGTTTATTGACGGAAGCCTCAATTTTAATAAGGATATCCTATCATTTTTAAATGGAGTTGTCAATAATCAAAAAAGCGTTATCAAAAAAGCGGTAAAAACACTTCGTTAATATGTTACATTAATATTGACTACGGCTTTAAATTGAAGTATAATAAACTCTGAAGTATAATAAAAATTTATTTAATGGTGAAATGGTGATATTATGAAAAATTGTAAAGATATATTTAAAGTTACTGTTATGGCAGTTTTTGCCGGTTCCGTTATTTTGGCTTTTCTCTTTTTTCCGGCGGCTGCTTTTGCCGATCCATTAAAATCTATCGTTATAGCTCAAAAAGGCGACGTCGTGTCGTTAAATCCTCTGCTGACTTCCGATTATGCATCGTCGGCGGTTTATCACCGTATATTCAACGGGCTTTTAAAATATGACGAAAATATGAAGATATCTTTTTCACTAGCCCAGAGTTATGAAATTTTTTTAAACCAGTATATAACAATTGATACGGCTGAAATCGACACGGCCGGATTCAATAAAATCGAATCGGCCTGCCGTTCGCTTTTAATTTCGAATCCGCTGCCGGATTATTTGACTGCTGAAGAATATAAGGCGCTTAAAATAACTTTTACCAAGCACGATAAAAATATTGTATTGATAAGGTCTAACACATTCTGCCTTTCTTTGTGTAAACTTTTTGAATCAAAGGCCGGTGTTGCGATCGTTAAAACTGAATATAAGCCTGAATTTAACATCGAGTTGAAAAAAAGCGTGCTATGGCATGACGATAAGCCTTTTACCGCAGACGACGTTATATTTACTTATGAAACCGTTTCGCAGATAAAAAAAATACCGGCCTATGACAGCTATAACATAAGCGCGATAGAATCCGTAGTTAAAACTGACGGCGGCGGAGTTAAAATGATATTTAAATATCCGACGCCGCGCGCTTTCGAAGCCATGCAGATGCCGATTTTGCCGCGTCATAAGCTTAGCGGCCAGGATATTTTCAATGCCCGCTTCAACATGACTCCCGTAGGCACCGGTCCATTTAAATTCAATGAACGGGCTTTCGAAGATTATATAATATTATTGCGTAATGAAAAATATTTCGGCGGCGCCCCCGATATCGAAAAGATCACCTATCGCATTATTCCAAATGAATCGATAATGTTTTTAGAGCTGCTGCAGGGAAATATAGATATCATGCAGTTGAAACCCGACCAGTTCGTTAAATTCACCGATACTCCTGAATTCGAAAATCGATTCGTTAAAATTAAATACCCCGAGCGTGAATATACCTATATAGGCTGGAACCTCAAAAATCGCATATTTGCGGACGAGGCGGTCCGCACCGCTTTAAGCTATGCCATAGATAAAAACGGTCTCATCGATAAAACCCTTTACAATCTGGGGCAGATAAGCGACGGCCCTTTTTATCCTTCTTCGTGGGCTTCGAACCCCTCCATTAAAAATAAACCATACGATATGCAGGAGGCAAAAAAAATATTATCAGGCGCCGGCTGGCGCGATGAAGACGGAGACGGAATTCTGGAGAAAAAATTCGATTTAAGGTCTTTTTTCGGATATGACGATACCGTCGAGGTGCAGAGATTTGAATTCGGCCTGCTTATTAACGCGGGAAATAAAGACCGTGAATTATGCGCTAAATTCGTCGCGGGCGAGTTAAAAAAAATAGGCATTAAAGTCAATATCGATACGCTCGAGTGGAAAGATTTCATTAAACTTATCGACAGCACGCAATTCGACGCGTTCATACTCACCTGGTCGCTCGGTTATGATCCGGACATATCCAGTATATGGCATTCTTCTAATATACCTGATATGAAGAAGGGAAAATTCGGATTGAATTCGATTTCTTACGCGAACCCCGAAGTCGATACTTTGCTCGATGAGGCGCGCCAGACTATCGATCAGAACCACCGCACGAAATGTTATCACCGCATACACGAGATTATTATAAAAGAACAGCCTTATTGTTTTCTATATATTGCCGATACTCTATATGCCGTAGCCAGAAAGGTGAAAAATGCCAAACCTTCTCAGGCCGGAATTTTTAATAATATAGAAAAATGGAAGATAGAAAATTAAATATTTCATTAAAAGTGAATAATACGATTATGTTAGACAGGCCGGCGCAATCATTTTCAGCCAGACCTGACGGATTGGACGCCGGCAGGTCGCTGCTCGATATTAACTCTCTGACGGTAGCCTTTAATAAAAATGGCCGCCGCGGGGTAGTTTTAGACGATATAAGCGTTAAAATACCGCATGGAAAAATCGTCGGTCTTGTAGGCGAGAGCGGCTGCGGGAAGACGGTTCTCGGCAGTTCCATAATAGGCCTTCTCCCCGAGCGCGGCGCCGAAGTGGTTTCGGGTGAAATTAATTTTTATTCAGGCGAAAACGGCGAATATTCTCACGAAAATCTGCTCGATTTAAATTATCACGGCATGAAAAAATACCGCGGCTCTAAAATTTCAATGATTTTTCAGGAGCCGATGTCTTCGTTGAATCCTGTTTATACGGCGGGCAGTCAGATCGCAGAGACCATAAAAAATAAAAATCATGATCTATCGAAAGCCGAAATCACGGCCCGTTCGATAGAAATGCTCGCCAAAGCGGGAATGCCTGATCCCGCGCGTGTTTATGATATGTATCCGCACCAGCTTTCAGGCGGAATGCGCCAGCGCGTAGTTATTGCAATAGCCTTAGCGAACAACCCCGATCTTATAATCGCCGACGAACCGACCACTGCCTTAGATATAACCGTGTCGGAGCAGATATTATTTCTTTTATACAATATCCGTGAAAAGTTCGATTCATCGATAATATTGATCACGCACGATCTGAGCGTGGTGGCTAACGTGTGCGATGAGGTTTACGTAATGTACCGCGGCACGATCGTTGAAAGCGGTCCTTCCCGCGACATTTTCAGATCGCCTAAAAACCCTTATACGATAGGTCTTATGGAATCTCTTCCGGAGTCCGGCAGCCGGGCGAAACCGCTTAGAGTTATCGGCGGAAACGTGCCTTCTATTTTCACTGAAATCAAGGGCTGCAAATTCAAGGACCGCTGTCATAAAGCGGTCGCGGAATGTTTCGACGCGCCGCCGGTTAAAAACGCGGGCGGCGGCCATTACTACAGGTGTCACTTTTAACTTTCAATAATAAAATATAAAACGGCGGTTTATAAATTATTGTTATAATCATTTATAAACTGCCGTTATTATTATTTTCAGCTTATTTGGCGGATGCCGGATATTCGTTTGATATCTATCTGATATCTATATATTTTTTTCTATCGACTATTCTTTCGGCTATCCTGTTGCCGTTTTCGACAATGGTGCGCTCGTCGGCCGTTTTTAAAACGCCTTTTTCGACGATTATTTTCCCGTTTGTAATATTGTAGTTCACGCGGTGGTTGAAGCCGGCGAATAAAATCGACGAGAGCGGGTCGTGCAGGGCGCCTACGTAGCCTATGGAATCCAGATCATAGAGTATGATATCGGCGGCCATTCCGGGAGCTATTTCGCCGGAAGTGTTGAAATCGAGTATTTTAGCTCCGTGCTGACAGCCCATTTTGAATACATTCGAAGCCGGCATGGCCGAAACACCAGTACCCACGCGGTGAACTAACATCGCCATTCGCAGTTCGCCGAGCATGTCGGATGAATCGTTAGAAGCGGAGCCGTCAACGGCGATTCCGACCGGGACGCCGCATTCGAGCATTTTAGGCACGGGGGCTATGCCCGAACCCAAGCGGAGGTTTGAAGACGGGCAATGTGCCACGCCGGTGCCGGTTTTACCCATGCGTTCGATCTCTTTTTCATTCACGTAAATCGAGTGGGCGAACCAGACGTCCGATCCAAGCCAGCCGACCGATTCCATGAAATCGATAGGGCGCAGTTTATATGTTTTTAAGCAATAGTCGTCTTCATCGTTAGTTTCACATAGATGCGTGTGCATTTTAACTTTTTTCGCGCGGGCGAATTTAGCCGTTTCTTCTAAAAGCTTCGGCGTTACCGAAAAGGGCGAGCATGGCGCGAGAGCTAATTTACGCATGGAATGTTTCGATGTGTCGTGGTATTTATTAATAAGTCTTTCGCAGTCCTGCATTATTTCGTCTTCGGTTTGTACTACCGAGTCGGGCGGCAGTCCGCCGTCTTTTTTAGAGCGCGACATCGAACCGCGCGTGGCGTGGAAGCGCAGTCCGATCTGTTCGGCAGCTTTAAATTGCGTGTCGATGAAAAATTCGCCGCCTTTCGGAAATACGTAATGATGATCGGTAGTAGCAGTGCAGCCGGTGAGCGCGAGTTCGCCCATAGCCGCCAGAGTGCTGTAATGGACCCATTCTTCGTCAAGAAGCGCCCATATATCGTAAAGATCTACGAGCCAGTCGAATAATTTTTCATCCTGCATTTTAGGTATATTGCGGGTTAAAATCTGGTAGAAATGGTGATGCGTGTTTACAAAACCGGGCAATACGAGATTACGGGCGCCGTCTATTACCTTATATTCGCCGCCGGCGGCTAATTTTTCAATTTCGGCGGTTTCTTCGGCGGTATATACTTTCTTTATTTCACGGCCTTCTATGAGCAATGACGCGTTTTTGAGCACGGTGTTTTTTTCGTCTAACAGCGCCGTCGCGTAAGCGTTTTTAATTATGATACCTTTCGTCATGGCGTTTCACTTCCTTTTTATTTCGTTTTAACAGGTTTGGTTTCGATTTTATTTTTATCGATCTCGCCGGCGGCCCGTTCGGACGAGGCGGAAATTTCCGCTGTTGGGGCTTTCAGGCGCTTAGTTATAAGGTCGATCTTAAAAGTCGCGATATTGGTGGAATTGCCGGTTTTGTCGAGTTCTATGGCTTTATTATATTCGGCGATGCTTTCGTCGAATTTTTTAAGTTTGGAGAGGGCTTCGGCATAATTGCGGCGGAATATTGAATTAGCCGGTTCAAGTTCTATGGCTTTTTTGTAATATCCGCAGGCGTCTTCCATGCGTGAATTATCGGCTAAACATTTAGCTAAATTGTTTATCGCTATGGCGTAAGAAGGTTCTATTTCGACAGCCTTTCTAAAACATGATATGGCTTCGTTTATAAGCAGTTTTTCGTCATAGAGCACGCCGAGGTTGTTATAAACGCGCGCTGAAGTTTTATCTAACTCGATGGAATTAATAAAACAGGCCATTTTCATAATTTTATCTTCGCTGGTTTCACCCTTATCCGCCCATTCCGACGCCTTGAGTTGACGAACGTCGCCGATCTGGCGGCGTTTTTGTTTAATAAGCTCGAGCACTTTTTCGCCGGCCGATTTGACGATGAACTCGGTTTTTTTCAGGTCGTTTCCGCAGGCCGGGCAGAAATTGATATCGAATTTATTGATGCCGTCCTCACTTTTAGGGACTTTCAGGCCGCATTTCGCGCATAGTTTATATAAATCGTTTGCGAATGAGCAGCCGGGCTGAGCGCCCGTGATAAATAAAGCGAAAACTGCTGAAAATATTATTGTTTTAACGAGCGCCGTTTTAATATTCAAAATTACCATCTCCCGCCGTAAATTTTAATTTATGAAAATCAGCTCCTGAGCCGTTATGGCTTAACGCCAGCTCGCAGCCGCCGGTTCATATCAGTTTGTTCTTACAGTAATTGCATTTAGCGTCGCCGGTAACGTTAAATACGGTAAGGTCCGAACCGCAGTAAGGGCAGCGCATGTCTATGGCGTATTTTTTTTGTATGAGTTCCCAGTTTTTTTTGAATTTAGCGTAATGATAAAGCCTTTTTCTTTCCAGAAACCATTCCTTGATGCGCGTTATAATGCCGGCCTTAGTTTCGCCCGCGCCCCTTTTATATTCGAAGCCGCCGCCGGAAGTATAGGTGTTTATGTGATCGTAATAGGTGTTATTGTTAGCGTGACGGCCGCCGTGATTGCGCATTTTATAAATCTGGTATAAAAGCCATATTAAAAAGATAACGCTAAGCCCTATTTTTGAAAAGAAAAGCGAAAGAAAATAATTGAATGCCGAAAGCATCATCATTAACATCAAAACGAGTATAATTAAATTTATGATTTTAGGGTTCATAACGGCGCTCATTATACCAGAATTTGCATAAAATGTAAATAACTTTAATTTGATTTAATTGACAAATTGCCTGTTATTTGATAAAATATCCTCGAATTATTAAGCGTAAGCACAAAATATATTTATTTTTATGTTTTAAGGAGAATATTAGATGAACGGCGATTCAATAAGACGCGAGTTTTTAAATTTTTTCAAGAAAAAAAACCATCAGATAAAACCTTCGGCCTCCCTTATACCGCATGGCGATTCAACGCTTCTATTCACTTCGGCCGGCATGGTGCCTTTTAAAGACCAGTTTTTCGGCAAGGGACTTACCGACGATAACCGCCGCGCGGCTTCATGCCAGAAATGCCTGCGCGAAACCGATCTGGAAAGCGTCGGGCGCACTTCGCGCCACCAGACCTTTTTTGAAATGCTCGGTAATTTTTCTTTCGGCGATTATTTTAAGCGCGAAGCTATAAGCTGGGCGTGGGAGTTCGTTACCGATGTGTTGAAATTCGACCAGTCCCGCCTTTACGTTTCAATATTCGAAAATGATGAAGAAACCTATGATATATGGCATAAAGAAATCGGCTTAGACCCGAAAAAAATAGTCCGTCTCGGCGAGAAGGACAATTTCTGGAAAATGGGCGATACCGGCCCCTGCGGCCCTTGTTCAGAAATTTATATCGATATGGGCGCGGCGCGCGGCTGTAAAAAGCCAGATTGCTTCGTAGGGTGCAGCTGCGACCGCTATATAGAATTCTGGAACTTAGTTTTTACCCAGTATGACCGTAAAGAAGACGGCACGCTCGAACCGCTGCCCCGTAAAAATATAGACACCGGCATGGGCCTCGAACGCGTAGCGTCTATCGCACAGGGCGTTACGACCAATTTCGACACCGACCTGATAAGGCCTATCATAACATTTATCGAAGATATGTCCAGCGTCGATTACGGTTATTACGAAGATAAAGATATTTCCTTCAGAATAATAGCCGATCATGCCCGCGCGGTTACCATCGCAATGGCCGACGGTATTTTTCCTTCAAACGAAGGGCGGGGTTATGTAATAAGAAGGCTGATGAGACGCGCTATCCGCCATGGCAAGCTGCTCGGAATTAATTCGTCTTTCATGCATAAGCTCGTAGCGGTGGTTATGTCGATATTGAAGAACGGCTACCCCGAAATCACACGCCAGAGAGAATCGCTTACGAAAATGGTCAAGGCGGAGGAAGATAAATTCCAGCAAACCCTCGATCACGGCTGCCGCCTTCTCGACGATATGATAGCTAAAAAGATTGAAAATAAAGAAGAAATATCCGGCGGCGAGGCTTTCATGCTTTTTGATACTTACGGTTTTCCTCTCGAGTTGACTCTTGAAATAGCTAAAGAAAAAAATATATCGGTCAACGTTGAAGAGTTCAAAACGGCTATGGAAGGCCAGCGTGAGCGCGCCCGCGCCAAATCGTCGCATATAAGCGCCGCGAAAGAAGGGGCGTCAGGGGCTTTATACGACGAGCCGCTTTCTAAGAATTTAAAGACGGAGTTCGTAGGTTACGATTGTGAAGAGTCTCCGGCCGTAATCGTTTTCATGTCTAAAGACGGCGTCAAAGTGGATAGCGCGGCACTCGGCGACCAGGTTGAAATAATTCTCGATAAAACGCCGTTTTATGCCGAATCCGGCGGTCAGATCGGCGACGGCGGAGCGATATTCAACGATAACGCGGCGCTCGAGGTTTCTTCTACTTATAAACCGTGCCCGCCGCTTTTTTCGCATATTTGTAAAGTGATTTCCGGCGGCGTTAAAACCGGCGATAAAGTTACGGCTAAAGTCAATGATTCTTTGCGTTTAAAAATACGCGCCGCGCATACGGCGACTCATATTTTACACGCAGCTCTTCGAAGCGCTCTCGGCGAGCATGTAAAGCAGGCCGGTTCTAAAGTCGAGCCCGGCCGCCTTCGTTTTGATTTTACCCATTTCGAGGCCGTCGATACCGGCGTGCTTCAGGCCGTTGAAAATAAGGTCAACGAGGTAATTCGCGGCTGCTCAGGTGTCGCAACTAAAATATCCACTCTCGATGAAGCGCAAAAAGAAGGCGCCACGGCTCTTTTTGATGAAAAATACGGCGATAAGGTCCGCGTAGTTTCCGTTGGCAATTATTCAAAAGAATTGTGCGGCGGCACTCACGTTTCAAATTCCGGCCAGATAGGCCTGATTAAAATATTGTCGGAAACGGCCTTAGCGGCCGGTGTGCGTCGTATAGAAGCCTTAGTGGCCGATGAAGCTTTGAACTATTTGAAGGAAGTCGAAGATAAAGTCAAAAACATATCTTCGCAGTTGAAGTGTCCCGTAGTAGAGGTCGAAGACGCCATAAACAAAATGCAGGCCGCTTTTAAAAATGCCGAAAAAGAAAATACTTCTTTAAAACGCCAGCTGGCTACCATCAAGGCTAAAACTTTGGCGGATAACGCGCACGCGATAGGCGGTTATAAAGTTATCGTTTCGACGCTCGACGGCCTTGGCGACGAAGATCTGCGCGGAGTTTGCGACATCTTGCTCGAGCGCGTCAAAAGCGGCGTCGTTATTTTATCTTCGAAGGTCGATCCGAAAGTTATTTTTGCCGGAAAAGCCTCCGACGATGCGGTTAAAGCCGGAATACATGTAGGAAAGCTCATCGGCGAGGTCGCTAAAATATGCGGCGGCGGCGGCGGCGGAAAGCCGAATATGGCCATGGCCGGAGGCAAAGATCCCGAAAAAGTCGCCGAAGCGTTGAAATACGCCGCTAAAAATTTAACGGCCGCGCTCAGTCCGAAGCAGGGCGCTACGCTCGATTAACGGCGTCCGTTATATTAGTTATATTCCCGGGTCCTTTAATTCAATAATAACCGTGATGTAATGCTTAAAGCGAAGCGTTTTTTAGTATTTTTTCAAAAGTTTAATAAAAATAAAAAAAAGCTTGACTCTATTTCAATGTTTAGGTATTATAGGCAAAAAAAAAGTCAGGGAGGGATAAAATGAAAGACCTGATTTCTATTCGTTCTGAAGTAAGCGGTATCGTCGAATATTTTCAGATCAAGACGAATAAATTGAAAAGGGTTTTATTGCCAGGCGGTATGATATTCGTTTCCAACCGCCAGAAGAAAGAAAGCGCGTTTAAATTGAATTTCGCCGCGCCGGTTAAATATGCGTTAAAGTCGCGTTTGGCTTTGGTTTTTCATTGCCAGCACGGCGAAGAGATCGAAGAAGGCGGCGACGTCGCTACAATTTATTCAGAAATCGATGGAATCGCGAGTCTTAAAAAGAATAAGATCATAGTCACCAAAAAGAATATAGTCAAAGAATACGATATAGATAAAAATTTCATCGTTTTAGTTGAAGAAAACGAAAAAGTTAAGCCCGGTCAGGCTTTAGCGAAAGTAGTCTCGCCTTTTTACGGTATAATTAAATACGCTTTTGCTACTCCTGAAAGCGACAGGGACCGCATTAAAAAAGTCGAGTTCGTAGAAGTGCTTCAAAATGCCGTAGCTTACGAAATACCCGACGAATTCAAGATAAAGGTCGCTAACGGCGCTGAAATAAAATCCGGCGCGATAATCGCCGAAGGCGTAGTGCGCGAAGAAGGATACGAAGACCTTTCGATTGAAAAGGAAAGTTTCGAAGAAGAAAAAGAAGATGAAGAAACTTCAGCCGAAGAAGAAATTGACGAAGTAGAAGATGACTCGCGCGGCGATTTCAGCTATGAAGAAGAACCCGCCGAAAGCGAGTTCGAAGAAGAAGAAGAGCAGGGCGCAGGCGACGACGAAGACTTTCCGCCGTTCAAGAAAAAAAAGACGAAATAAAAACTATGGTAAATAATAATATACGGCGATAAAACAAAGGTTAATTTTTCATAAACGAACCGGGCTGAAAGGCGCTAATGCGCTTCGGCCCGATTCGTTTTTATATGCTTTATCTGAAATAAAACAGATTCGCGTTTAAGTTTTTAATTTTTTCTTTTTAACGGCCGGAAATAAAATGTTATTTAAAATAAGCCTGTAGCCGGCTGAGTTTTTATGAAGCGAAACGTTGGTCGAAGGCGCGCCGACAAGGTGCGCGAAATCTTCAGGATCGTGCCCGCCGTAGAATGTAAAGCTGCCTTCTTTTAGAGTCGAATAAAGATATTTGACTTCGTCCTCGCCTATTTGAGCGAGTATGATAACGCTGTCTTTGACGCATTTGCGTTTAAAGGCGGTAGTCTGGCCTAAAAAAGCCTTTACTGAAGCCTCGTGCGATTGAGTAAGAATGCTCGGCGCGCGGTCGAGCTTTGCCGAAAATTCAAAAAGCGTGAAATCGCCTTTATCGGTGGGGTTTCTGAAAAATTTATTAGCGTCGATATCGATGTCGGAAAATTCGTATATATAAGGGTCCATTTCTAAAGTAAAATCTTTGAAAGCGAAAGTTTTGCTGAAATCGAGCTTTTGCATGCAGTTTGGATCGGCCGGAGTTCCGTCGATTTCGGCGGGAATTATATCGACGCCTTCGGCGGCAAGGGCTATGTCTATGGAATCGCACGCGCAGCACATCATAAAAAGAAACCCGCCGTCCTCTACGTATTTTTTA
Source organism: uncultured bacterium (assembly GCA_964436235.1). Classification (GTDB taxonomy): domain Bacteria; phylum Muiribacteriota; class UBA9980; order UBA9980; family UBA9980; genus UBA9980. Next base: position 63,528 of record CAYTCW010000003.1, on the reverse strand, counting down.
ATAGTTTTAGCAACGGCGCATTTATGCTTTTGAACGGTTTGAAACCCGGCTGCGCGGGCGTTAGCTTCATATAAAGCGACCTGTTTCTGGTACCATACGGCGTTTTTATACGCGCCGTAAAATTTTCCATACTGCCCCGTAAAATCTTCGTGATGAAGGTGAAGCCAGTCGTATTTTTTTAAATCGCCCTTTAATACTTCAAGATCCCATAGCGTTTCGTATGGAATTTCCGAGTAGGTGAGAGCGAGAGTGACCGCGTCGTCCCACGGCCTTTTATCGGGAGGAGTATAAACTGCTATTTTAGGCGCTTTTTCAATTTTAACGGCGTCCATATTGTTTTCTTTTATTACCGAATAGATCTCTGCGGCTTCGCCGTCGTCGATAGTCTGAAATGAAACGCCCATGTAGTTGGCCGTCTCGCGGACAAAATCCGCGTTATCCATTAAAAACGACCCGTTTCTGTAATTTAGCAGCCACTCTGCGCCGATGCCTTTAGCGACCGCTTTATAAACCACTCCATACGCTTTTAAATGGTCGTTCTGCATCCGGTCCATATAGATGAGTATCTTTTCGGCCGACGCCGTGCCTGCGATCGTTAAAACCGCTATTGCGTTAATTATAACCGAAAAAAGAATCGCGCGTTTTTTTATCAATTTTATCGTCTCCTTTTATGGCAGATAACATTTTTTTTGATTTATTACTCAGAAGAGCGCCAGGATATTTTTTTAATATGGTTTCCAGATATTTTCCGGCCTCGCCCGCCTTTTTTTCATTTTCGAGGTAATAAGCGGCAAGCTCAAAAAGCGCTTCAGCTCGAAGTTGTTCTTCTGGAGCCGTGCTTATAAAATCGAGGGCTTCTTTTTTAAATTCATCGTATTTTTTGTTTTTAAGTTTGATTTTATAAAGAAGGCGCATTGCATCGAATTTAAGCGGACCGTCTTTAGCGCGTAGCGGGGCGAGAAAGATCTCGGCGGTGTTAAAGTGCGCACCTTTAAATTCGCGCTCCGCTTCGAAATAATCATGAAGATCCTGCTTATTGTCTTTTAATCCGGCGGTTATAATCTTCATCGTTAAAAAAACTCCGCCTGCGCCTTCGAATGAGGGAAATCCGGTTATCAGATCGCGCAGGCCGTCTAAGCCCGCTTCATAAGAACCCTGATATATTTTTGAATAAGCGCTTAAAGCGAATGCCGATGCCGAGCGCGGGTGATCTTTTAGTTTATGTACTTGTTCTAAAAGCGTTTCGGCCGTTTCGAAGGCCCGGTTATAAAGCGCGTGAGCGCCTTTATAGTAGATTGCGTCGTAGTAAAAATTAGATGAAGAGGTTTCGAGTCCGTTAAAAATTTCAATGGCTTTTTCGCGTTCGTCAAGTCCGTCGAAGTAGATTTGAGCCGCGTTATAAAGAGAATCGTAATAAAGTTCGCTGAAATTTTTATCGTTTTTGATCTCGTCGAAAATTAATAGAGCCTCGTTATAGCGTTTTTGAGCTTTGAGAAATTTAGCTTTGAGGAAGCGCGCGTTGTAGCGATGCGCGCTGGAAGGATATGAAGCCGCTATGATATCGAGCGCTTCGAGCGAAAGGGCGTATGAGCCGAGCGCGTCGAGAGTGCGGGCGTATTCTTCGAGAATAAGCGGATTGGAGGTTAATTTCGACAGCATTAAATTGATTTCGAGGGCTTCTTTATATTTTTTTGACATAAGAAAAACCAATGAAGCCAATCTTAATTTTTGAGGATTATCGGCTATGCTTTTTTTCAACGAGTTTGAAATTAAATCGCAAAGCGGTTCGCGTGCATCTTCGTTGCGTTTGAGGGTTTCGGCGAGGCGCTGCTCGATGGCCGTAAAAAGAACTGGCATTCTGTCGAGCAGTTCGAAATAATGAGTTAAAAGGCTTTTAAAATCGTCGTTTACTTCGTAAAGCTCGGCTATTTCGCTGAAAAAAAGCGAAGGATTGTCGAATGTTTTGCGGCAGGCGGCGTAAACGGAAATCGCCTCGGATATCATATTATGAGATTGTAATATATTAGCCAGAGCGCTGTATTTATGAGGAGGCGCGCCGCCGTCGATGATTTTAAACCAGTACTGGCGTGCTTTTTCTTTATCGCCGAGCTGATAATAAACGCTGCCCGCGGCCTCTAAATATAACTCGTTGTCCGGCTGGATCGTTACGAGTTTTTCATAATAGTAAAGAGCTTCTTTATAGCGCCTGAAGCGGACTAAGAGATCACCGGCGTTTTTCAGCAAATAAAATTCGCGCGGCCTGATGGAGATGATGTAGTTATATTCAGCGACGGCTTGATCGACTTTATTCATATATGTTAGTAATTCGATATATTCATGGCGCAGCGAAAGCGCTTCAGGCTCTTTTGTTATTTTCGACTTGAATTCTTCGATTTTTTTATCGAGAATTCCGAAGTGTTCGTATAATTTGAAAAGTTCGGCCCGCGATCCGATAAACATATTTTTATCGTAGAAGGACTGCCATAGATCGAGCGCCTCTTTTTGACGGCCGAGTTTGATAAGCGAGCGTCCTAAGTAAAAAGCTGACTGAGTGCCGTAAGTCGAATCGGGAGCGGATTTGACTATTTTAGAAAAATGTATTTCGGCGTTGTGGTAATCGGCGTTTTCGTAATATCTCATCGCGCGGTCGTAAACCGAAAAGAATTCATCGGCCGCAGCGGCGGCGGGAGCGGCGGATAAGCTCAATATTACGGCCGCGGCAAAAACGCAGGCGGCAGAAAGAAATAAGGAGCGCAAGCGCCGGACGCGCGGGCGGCCGTGATAGACTGTATTGATGAAAGAAAATAAATGAATCATGATAATTAATTACTCACCGGCCTTTTCATTTCACATTTTTTTAACGGCTTCAAAATAAAGTTCTATTATTTTTTCGTAAGATCTCGGATATTTTTCGTTTTTAACCGCGTCGTCGAGCTTTAATTCGCGTTTTTCGTATTTTTGCGCTTCTATTGAACCTGCCGGTTTAGCCGGCGCGTAATTTTTAGCGCGTTCCGCTTTGCGCTCCGTGGTTTCTTTTTCTTTAAACAGCGCCTGCTGCATGTCTAAGAGTCTTTCGTGGAGGACTTTCTGGCGCGACTGAACTTTCGAATCGACTTTTTTTCTTAAATATTCGACTTCGAGGTTTTGCATTTCCGAGCGCAGTTCGCGAAGTTTTCTGGCCATTTCGCCGTCGCCTTCGGCGGAATCCATTATGCGTTCGAGCGAGCGGCGTATCATCTGTTGTTCGAATGCTAACGATTTAAGCGCGTCATCGGATAATTCAGGCATTCCGTTTTCGCCCATTTTTTTCATCATGTCTTTAGTTTTTGCGTTAAGTTTAGACTGCGCTTCGGCCTGTTTTTTTATCATGGCCATAAGCTGGTCCATATTAGAGCCTGATTTCGAGCTGTTAAGTATATCGAAAATGTCTATGAGCATTAAGTTGAGTATGCTGATATTGTAATATATTTGATTGGAAAGGTTCAGCGAGTCGTTGTATTCGCGTTTGGCGAGCATGGGGCGGATCGCGGCGAACTGCCTGAGTATGGAACCGGCCACCGCGATATGGCTTGAATCTATTAAAATGGTTTTTTTTGAAAGCCGCGTTAATTCGCCTGCTATTTCGCGCGAAGTGTTCGCTATCTCGATGCATTTTTCCGAAATATCGTCGAGGGTTTCGACGAATTTATCGGCCGCGGCGGGTTTCATAAGACCGCGGACGGCGTTAAATTCCGCGATGATCTCCATTTCGAATTCGGACATTGCGATAGTGCGTCTTATTAATGCGGAAACGGCCTCCAGCAATTCTTTTTTATTGTCCTGCTTGAATTTGTCGAAGGCGTTTTTTAACATATCGAGATTGGATTTCATCGATCCAAGCGCCTTGCGCTGCCTGTCGAAAGCGCCGTCCGGCATATTTTGCGAAAGGCTGTCGCCGGCCTCTTTAAGTAATTTGCCGGCTTCGTCTTTTTTTAAATTATCCAGAGCGTCCGTTGAGGCTTTTTGAATTTCTTCAGAGATTTCGGAAATGGCGCCGATATTTTTTTCGAAGTTTGAAAGCGCTTTTTCGAAATTCTCTCCGATATTTTTTTGTTCGCGCGCGAGCTCGGCGTTTAATTCTCCGGTTTCAGGCGCCGCTTTTTCGGTGTTTTCGGCTATGAATTCCTGCTTTGACACAAGCGATTCGAGTTCTTTGATAAAGGTCGTTAGTTTCTGTTCTTTTTCGGCTTTTGAAAAAAGTTCCTTAAGCCGCTCGAACTTTTCGACTAATTTTTTTTCGTCGAACTTTTCAGATAATTTTTTTACGTCGTCGCCGCTTAGTTTTGTTTTTTCGATATTTTTATTGATATCGCTCATGAGGCGTTTCATGTCGTCGTTTATCATTTCTTCGAGTTTTTGCTGTATTTCACTTATTTTAGCAAGAGTTTCGGGCTTAATGTAGATATTGTTCTCCATTTTTTTGAGCGCCTCCTTTAAATCGGAAGTCAGCTCTTTAGCTTCGTTCATTAAATTCTGCTGGCCGCGGGCTATATTCTCGTAATTTTTTTTAAGTTCGTATTCGTTCATGGCGCCCTGTTTCGACAGCGCGTCTATTTTTTCTATTTTTTCGGCTATGGCTTTCTGATCGTCCGAGATTTTATTCAACCTCGTTTCTATTGAGCCGTAGAGTGCCTCCAGCTCGAGCGCTTCGTCGAACTGGGTCGGGAAAACTATTTTATTGACCGCGCTCTTAGTCGATTTCGGACCTGATATATCGTCGTTATCGAATGCGGCGGCATAGTAATATAAAGAATCTCCCGGCTTGAAATTCATCGAACTAAAGTCTAAAACGGTTCTGGAAAATATTTCAGAGGCGTTATTTTCCTGAAGGCTGACTTCAAAAGATTCCTGCTCGCCTTCGGTTTTGTAATAATTCATAACTAATTTTGAAACGGCGAAGTCGTCGCCGGCTTTAACGGTTATATCGATTTTCTTTTCGTATGGCGCGTTTACTAATCCGGCAGGCTCGATAATTTCGCAGTAAGGGTATTTATCTTCATAGACGTTAATGTCGTAATATCGTCCAGGACGGCTTTTAGTGTCTTCGGTATCGGTGAGTTCTATTTTGTAGGAATCTTTTTTGACGATATTGAATTTGACCGAGGCCGCTTTGCCGTCGCCGCTTATTTCCATATCGAGCCGGCGGTTATCGGAAAAAATCATGCCCGCGCTTTTTAAAGGGGCGTTTGAATTGGCCGTTATTTTAACCGAGCTCATAAAAAGCGCGCTTATCGAAGTCGCATTTTCTTCTATCATGGGGGCGATGCGGGTGTATCGGGGAAATTCGTAAGCCGCCGTCATTTTAGTTATTTCAGGCCTGCGCTTGGATGCGACGAAGTAATTGCGGCCAAACGAATCGGATGCGAGCGAGCGGGCGCGGTAGTAAAAATTATACGACGGCGCGGGCATTTTCAAGTTGTAAATATGATATTTTCCGTCCGGCGAAGCGGCGGGCTGAAGTTTATAAACCCTTGTGTCGTTGGATTTTTCATTGTCATCGAATTCTATTTGATAAAAGGGATTTTTATGCTTTTCGGCGGAGTATTGTATGTAAAGTTCGACGGGTTCGGCCCGGCTGAATTGAAAGGCGAAGTCTATATCTTCGTCAACGTAGGAAGTGAAATCGCCGTTTAATGAGGTTATTTCAAGCGGAGCCGGCATGAAAAGCCCGGCGGCCGACGGCCAGATTTTATTTAACCGCTTGAGCGCGCCGGGTTGAAAAGAAGCGGCTAAGCTGGCGATAAACAAAATAGTAATAACATAGGCAAGTTTTTTGACTATCGAGTAGTCGATATAGCGGCGGCTGTCTTTGTTTAAATAATGCTGCGCGGCGGCGTTTAAGGTGCATTCATAAAGCGGGGCGGAAAAGCCGTATTTTTCGATTTCTTCCGCGCCGATTTCAACGGCCGTAGATAAATAATTACAGCAGGGGTCTATTTTTTCGATATGTCTTGCGGCCTCTGTGACGGAGGGTTTTTGATATATGCGCAAATAGTAATACAGGCAGCCGTAAATAAAAGCCGCCGCGATGGCCGCGCCTCTGTAGTAATGGATAAATCGCGGATTTAATTTAAAAACCGAATCCATGAATATAAAGGTCAAACTCGCCGCCCATATTATTATCAAGATCGTCAGAAAGAGTTTTATGAGGTTGAGCCGTATGAGCTTGTTTATAAAATCATTTATAAAATTATTAAGCGATATTTTATTTTCGTTATTTAGCATCGATTTCACCCGTGTCTTCGTTGAACAATTCGGCCTGGTTGCTTATTAATGAGTAGTAAAGTATATTAACCCCCATTTTAAAAGCGGTTTCCCTTATATCCGGAGGATCGTTATGGGTTTTCGGGTCGGCCCAGCCGTCTGAGATGTTAGATTCGTAAGTGTATAATAAAACTACCCTGTTTTCATGAATAATGGCGAAAGCCTCCGGGGCTTTAGCGTCGTGTTCGTGTATTTTAGGAAGGCCGTCCGTAAATTGATAAAAGCAATTAAAAATCGGATGAGCGGCGGGCAGTTTTTTCAATTCGTATTCAGGAAATAATTTTTTAACCTCGCGTCTGAAACTTTCATCGAGGCCGTAGTCGTCGTCCGCGTATAAGAAACCGCCGTTTAAAAGGTATTTGCGAAGGTTTTGGATATCGGCAGTTTCTAATTTCAAATTGCCGTGCCCCGTTAAATATAAAAAAGGCAGTTCAAAAATTTTAGGCTGGTCGGGCGTTACCACTATTTCTTTAGGATGGCATTTAATTCCGGCGCGTTTTTCGAATTCCGCGAGCATGTTAGGTATCACTTCAGGATCGTTATACCAGTCGCCCCCGCCTTTATATTTAAGTCGCCCCACGGCGAAAAAAGGCTGGCTTACCGCATATAGCGGAGAGGCTTCGATGAGAAGACAGGAGGCCAGTATAATTAAGAGTAAAACTGCCGCCGCGCGGGTTAATGATTTATATCCGTGTTTTTCCGTGGTCATAAAAGCTCCCGTTATTATTTTTATTCGAGCCCGCTGTAGCGTCTTATAGCCCATTCAAGGCATAAAAGGGTTAATATCGCCGTTAAAAAAAATCCGCTTTCAAAGGGCTTGATCGTAACGCTCACCGGTTTTAATGCCGGCCTTTTCGGAATATCGGCGAATAAAGATGCTATATTGTCCTTTTCATAAAATTTAGCTCCCGTCGTTTCGGATATTTTTTTAAGACAGTCGTAATCGGCGGTGTTATCAAGCATTTCTTTTGAAGAATTAAGAACTATGAAGCGCGCGGCCATAACCTCTTTTTTTCCTCCGGGGTCGGAGGCTTCGACGATTATTTCTGATTCGCCGCCGCCTGCGGCCCTGAATGAAAATTCATAATAACCCGCTTCGATCATAGAGATCGGCGGCCTGATCAATTCGATCTTATCGCCGCGCTTGAGTTTAACGATAAACGAAGGATTGTTCATCGGCGAAAAATCACGATTTCTGGCGTTTACCGATACGAATACTCTTTCGCCGTCGTAGTAATTGGCCCGGTCGGTTTCGACTTTAAATGCAGTGTAATCTTCCTTTGAATATAGCCATAGTATTAGATTGTCGAAAAATCTATCATAAAAGTTGGAATTTTTGGAAAACAGCTGACCGGATTTTAAAAACCAGAAAGAGCTTCCGAGAAGCGCCGCGCTCTTTTTGCCCGGAGTGTTTCTGACCGCTAATACCGGCATTTCGATTTCGGTCGCGGCCGATTGGGGCTTGAATGCGGCCAATAAAACCGTTTCAAAACCAGCCGGGGTAACGCTTGCGGGCTTTTGGCCGTTCTTTAAATAATTTATTCCGCAGAGTTGCGGAATATCGCTCCACATATAGCTGTTGATTTTAGCTATGGGCGACAGTTTTGTGATCTGTGAGGCTGCCGGGCCGGAACCGTTAGCGGGCCTGTATTTAACCGGTTCATAAGCGAAGCCGCCGTCAGATAAAGTAATGGGAAATCTTTGCGCCACAGGGCTTTCGTTGGTTATGTTAAAATAAGGTCCGCCGGTGAATAGTACCGAAGACCCGCCGGCTGAAAGAGCTTCTTCGATTTTAGCCGCTGAAGTTTTGTCTAAAGAAGTAAAATCGATTCCGCCGAGGATCAATATGTCGAAACCTTCGTTTAGATCGGAGGGTTTAAACAGAAGTTTTTCATTCGGGGTTTTGAGGAATTTAAATTTAAATTTAATGTCTTTACTTGCCGCAAAGAACTTCAATAGATATGAAAAATCGGCGTCGGGCGTGTTTTGAAGGGCAAAAATCCTGATTTTATGTTCGGTTACGTTGATATAAAATGCGAATTTATTGTTTTCATCGGTTATTTCGCCGTCAAGTGCGGGTAGAGACAATTCGTATTTGACTAAGCCCGTTTTAGAAGGTTTTAGCGCAATATTTACGCGCCGGCGGGCCTGGTCAAATGAAACCGGCGTTCTGCCGAGAGTTTCGCCGTCCTGTTTTAAAACGATTATATTTTTTTCACCGGTGAAACCGCTTTGCGATATATCGACCGCAATCTCGGCGGCCTCGTTGAGGTATGTATTTTTGGGATAATCGGCGTTAATTATCGCGATATCTTTTATCGATTCGCCCGCGCCGGTGCCGAGAGTAAATAAAGGAAATTTTATATAACGCGCTAAAGATTGGGGAGAAATATCGCTGGTGGAGCGGCCGTCGGAAATAATGAGAGCCGCGCCGGCTTTGCCATGGCGCATAAGTTCGCCGAGCGCGGAGGATATGTCGGTAGTGCCTCTTAAACCCTGCGATTCGATATCGCCGATATTTTTGGCGGTTTTATACTCCGAGGCAAAAGATGCGAATTCGATATCGTTATTTTCGCTTATTTTTTCGATCACGCGGTTATTTTTTAGCGCCTCGAGCGCGCCTTCGAACCGTGAAGATTTCAGTCCCTGCTGGAGAAAACCCATCGACGCGCTCGTATCGAAGACGAAAAGAAACGGCTTTTTTTCGCTTTCGAGCCGCTGGTAGGTTATCGAAGGGTTAAAACTTAAAAAGGCTATGAATAAAAAAGCGAGCGCTCTGAATAATTTAAGTGAAATTACAAGCGTTTTTTTCTGAGCGGTTTTTTTAAAAGCGGCGTTGTATAAAAATAAAACCGTGACGAAAAGCGCCGCGGAAAGCGCCATGAATATATACGTTTCATAATTGCCCGTCGATATTTTAAAATCCAATTAAACCACCTTTGAATAAACTATTTTGTAAGATATTTACAATTTGATAAGGTAAGTCAAATAACTTTCCGCCGCCATCAAAAATAAAATTAAAAGAAATAAGTAAGGCGTGACCTCCGTTTTTTTCTCCGATTTAGCTTCCTGCGAAAGGCCCGCGGCGGATTTAAGGAGCGAATGCCGATCGAAAATGGAGGCGATAGTTTCGTAATCGGAGGATATCAATTCGGACTCTCTGGCGTCATGGTTAACGGCGAATAATTTTTTGCTTATTCTATTTTCGCTTTTTTTAAATAAAGTGTAAAAACCCGGCGTAAATGTATCGTTGATTTCGCTATAAAGTCCGCCGGAGGAAGTTTTGATATCTAAGCGCGATTCTACGGCCGAGTCTGGTTTTAAAGTCGATATGCCGCTTATGCGTTCGTTGACGCCGTAAGTTTCATGAATAGTTTCGCCGACGGTATAGCTTCGGGTTTCCGCGCGCCTGTTTTTATTGATGTAATAGGCGATCTGATGAATAAATGGCACGAATAGAGGCGAGTCGGATATATTGGAACCGGAGGGATCGAGGTAGCCGGTAAAAATCATCGATACGCCCCTTCCGATTTTTCTTTCGGCCAGCGCGGGTATGCCGTTTTCAAAATCGGCGGCGGTCGAAACTTCCGGCGCCGTTTTATCGCGGGCGCCGCAGGGGATTATTTTATAAAATTTAGGCCGCCCGATATCGCCGGAAACTTTATTTTTATAAATTCCAAAAATTTCATGATCGTAATTTATATTGCACAGGCTGAAGTAATTCTTGTCGTTCGGCGCAGAAACCGGCGTCGCCCTGCTTAGGTCGAGCGGAAGAAGCCTCGAAAAAGTTTTGGAAAATGAAGTTAAATAAGGCCCTTCCGGCGGAAGAAATAAAACGCCGCCGCCGTCGTTAATATATTTTTCGAGCCTCGCCGAAAGCTCTGCGGAAGCGTTTTTAACCCCGCTCATGATAACCGCGTCGAAATTTTTAAAATCGACGGGAGGATTGTTCGCCAGATTGATTACTAACGGCTGAATAATTAGACCGTCTTTGATCGAAATCGAGTTGAGCGGATTAAGCGCCGCGGAAACGTATTTGTAGATATAGTTTTCACGGTCGGCCGCATCGTGCTGGCAGAGGATTAAGACGTAAAGCGATGAAACCGGGTTAATGACCATATTATAAGCGTTATCGAATGCGAGCGCGTCGTCTGCGAGCATTAATTTAAGGGCGTGTTCGCCCGAATTCATAAATATATGGTTTATATGAGCGTCGCAGATTTCGTTCGGGCCGGCGGCGAAAGCCGCGGATGATAATTTTACGCCGTCGGATAAAAGCGATACTTCGGAACTTATGTTGTGCAGCGAATGGTTTTTGATTTTACAAATTATCTGCAGCGGCTTGCCGGCCGTAACGCGTTCATCCGAAACACGCGCGGATATTATGGATAAATTTTTATTGCCGCGCGTCTGGATAATGTTTTCGGGGCCGCAGTCAATAAGCTCGAAACGGGGCCCCTGCTTTACGGCGGGGTTGTTTTCGATATAAGCGTTTAATTTGGATTCTTCTCCGCGGTCGGATGAAATGAAATCGGATACGGCGTATATGCCCGATAAATCTTTGTAATACTCTCTTTTTTCAAGGGCGGACACGCTGTCGGCGATCGAGAAAATCCTGAAGGTATAATTGATGTTTTTAATATATTCGAGCGCGGCCTGCTGATTGAGAAAACCTGAATCGGCGCCCGGCGATGAGGCCGTGAATATGGTGAATAGAGGAGCGTTTTGAGCGCCGGATACTATAGCGGCCGCTTTCGATTTCACCGCGTCGAAATATTTGGCGGGCTGGTTTGCAATGTCGTTATAGGCGCCGGAGTAAGAATTATCGATTATAACGGCGTATTTGCGCCCGGCGGCGGGCGCATGGTCCGGTAGAAACATAAGCATGCGCGCGAATGCGAATATTAACAGGGCGGTTATAAGAGTGCGCACTATAAGAAGAAGTATCTCGTTTATTTTGAGGCGCCGTGCCTTTTTTAAATAAGCGGCGCGGATGAATTTAAGGCTTGGATAATCGATAATTTTACGGTTTTTTTGAGATATGAGGTGAATTAAAACCGGAAGCAGAATTAACGGCATTAAAAGAAAATATGAAGTGTTAATAAATGAAAATGAAGGCATATCAGCTTCTCGCCCTCTTGGTCAAATATTTATTGAGCGCCCGGTCGATGGGCGTATCGGTGGTGATCATGTTGTAATCGATGTAAGAGCTGAGGCAGTTGGCCTTAAAATCTGCGATAAATTTATTAAATGCCGCTTTATAGTCTTCGCGGAGAGATTCGGCGTTAGTTATTATCTGCGATGAATTTTCAAGGTCGATAAACTGCGTTTCGCCCGAAATCGGCAGATTGAGCTCGAAATTGGAAAGCAGATGAAAAACGGCGACTTCATGATGCTTATGCCTGAAATGCTTCAGGCTTTTTAATATCTGGTTTTCGTCGTCGTACAAATCGGATATAACTATTATGAGGCCCCGCCGTTTAATGCGAGAGGCGACTTCGTTAAAACTTTCGCTCAGGGCGGTTTTTTTATTTAATTTAGCGCGCTCGAGTTCGTCTAAGAGTACTTTAAAATGGCTCGCGTTCGACGAAGCGGGGACATGGTTTAAAATGCGGTCGCTGAAAGTTATCAGCCCTACCGAATCCTGCTGTTTTAAAATTATATAGCTTAAGGCTATGACTAAAAAGCACGCATAGTCGAATTTTGAAAATTGCCCGCCGCCGGGGCCGCCCGGCTTAAACATCATTGAAGAAGAGCAGTCGAGGAGAATATGCGCTTTGAGATTGGTGTCTTCTTCGAATTCTTTAACGAAATATTTATCGGTTTTTGCAAATATTTTCCAGTCGATGTTTTTAATTTCATCGCCCTGCATATACTGGCGGTGCTGCGAAAACTCCACGTTAAATCCGCGGAAGTGAGATTTATGCAGTCCGGCGAGAAAGCCGTCAACGATGTGGCCGGCGGCTAATTTAAGGTTTTGAAGTTTAGCCAGCATCGCCGGGTCGAAATATTTATAGTTCTGGTTTTGAGGCATCGGAGGTCCTTTTTAAAATAATTTTTACAGCGTTTTTTGATCGATATTTTTAATTATTTCGTCTATTATTTTAACGGAGTCTATCGAGTCGGCCTCCGCCTGGAAATTAGTTATAACCCTGTGACGCAGTACGCAATGAGCGACCGAGTTCACGTCTTCGATCGAAACCGCCGTTCTTCCGCATAAAAGCGCGCTGGCCTTAGCCCCTAATATCAAATAAAGCGAGGCGCGGGGTCCGGCGCCCCAGGAAACGTATCTTTTAGTTATTTCGGGCGCTTTTTTATCGTTAGGTCTCGTCATGGCGGTCATAGTAACCGCGTAATTGACTATGGTATCGGAAACCGGAACGCGGCGAACGAGTTCCTGCAGGGCGATTATCTCGCCGGCGCTTAATACCGGATTTATTTCAGGCATAATTGAAGAAGTATTATTTTTTACTATTTCGACTTCGTCGTTATAGTCAGGATAGTCGATATATACGCTGAACATGAAGCGGTCTAATTGGGCTTCGGGAAGAGGATAGGTGCCTTCCTGCTCGATAGGATTTTGAGTGGCTAAAACGAAAAACGGCGGGGCGAGTTCGTAAGTACGGCCGCCGACCGTCACTTTATATTCCTGCATGGCCTGAAGAAGCGCAGCCTGAGTTTTAGGCGGAGTTCTGTTGATTTCGTCGGCAAGTAATATATTTGAAAAAACAGGGCCTTTGATAAAACGGAATGTCCGTTCGCCGCTTTTAGCGTCGGCGTCTATTATGTCGGTGCCGGTTATATCCGACGGCATTAAATCGGGAGTGAACTGGACGCGGTTGAATTTTAGATCGAGCGCGCGTGAAATGGTCGAAATTAAAAGCGTTTTAGCTAAACCGGGAACGCCGACGATCAATACGTGGCCGCGAGCGAAGAGGCCTATCAAAACCTTTTCTACGACGGCTTTCTGGCCGATTATTACGCCGGCTATCTGGTGCTGCAGCTTTTTATATGAGTCTGAAAAATTTTTGATCAGACTATGGTCGATTTGAATGTTTTCGTTTTTGTGCATAATTATCTTCCTTTATATAGTTATTGCAGATTTTTAGTTAACGGTCCGCTCGTTCAAAACGGTTCGTGATTTATAATAAAGCGACCCCTTCGCCTTTTAAGCGCGAAGGGGTATTAAAATCAAGCCGTTATTTATGGTTAATTAATTTTTATTTTATTAAATAAAAGTTTATCATTCATTAAACCAATTTAATTCGGCAGACTCATTTTTTCGCGGATTTTATCCATATCTTTAAATTTATAAGTCCCCTGGTACCATTGATAATATCTATCGGGCATCGGGCGCGCGAGAACTTTTCCCTCGCCGGAGGCTTCAACTATTAGCGGCGTGCCGTTTTTGTCGCGGCCGGCGAAATAAAATGCGTGTCCCCAGCCGTCGTGCTCTTTAAGCAGAATAAAATCGCCGGGTTTGGCGCTCATTGGCGGTATAATGCCGTCGTCGGCGAGCTGAGTGCCGTAATTCTGGAGCTGCCTGCCGGGAACTTTATAGCTGAACGGAGGCTTGATTCCGTTCTTTTCGCACATATCCATATAGACGCGCTGTACGAAACCGCCGCAGTCGATTCCGGCAATGCTTTCGAATTCTTTGCGGGCCGATTCAGAATAATATTTGTAAGTGCGCGGATTAACGAATTTTTCGTAATATTCGTCGCCGTGAAGTTCTTTACGGTTGCCGGCGGCTATTTTTTGTTTGTATTGCTCGAGCGAATCGAAGCCGCCTATTTTAAATGCGACGTCAGCTTCTACCCAGGGATCGGTGAACGAACGGAACACGCCGCTCCATTTTTCGTCTTTGAGCTGCTTGTGCATTGAATTTATGAAAGGTTCGGCTTCGGCGGATTTGCCTTCTTTAATTTTGCTTAACGCTAAGTAGTAGAGTATGTTATTGTTTTTCGGGTCTTTTTTCGCGGCCAGTTCGAATTTAGCGGATGCGGCCGAAAAATTACCTTTTTGGAATTCGATATAGCCGTCTGACATGATATCGGCTAAGGTGTGGGTGCCGAATAAATTTCTGAAAAATTTGCCTACTCCGCCCGTAATTTGAGGCGGCGTGCTTATTTTCGGATCGAATTTTAATATTTCGTCTAATTTTTTCTGTATTTTAGGGTCTGAAACGGTGACTGAGGGAGCGTTCGAGCCGTTAGCAGCCGCTCCGGTGACGGACGCCGTATTTGCCGATGCCGGTTCAACCGCGCCAGCTCCTTCTTTGCTAATTTTTTCATATTGCTGTTTGTAGTAGGTGTATATTTTGAGTTTATTATCGAGGTCGGCGCCGGTGATAGTTCCGTCGTTGAAATCGCTTACGGCCTGCATACAGGCTTTATAGGCGGCCTGCATCATATTGTGCGCTTCTTTCATATTGGCGGGAGCTTTAAGGCTTAGTCCGTCCGTTTGAGAGTAAGCCGGCGCGAATAAAAGAGAAGATAATAAAAAGGCCATGACGGATACTTTTAAAAACTTCTTCATACGGTTTGTCATAATAACCACCTCATTTATTTATTTTATTATAATCTTAACAAAAAAATAACGCAACTTCGCATCTGGCTCATCTGTCGTTATTTAATTAATTATACTAAAAAAAATGAGAAAATTCAACTTTTTGATTAATATTTTTATTTTTTTTAGCGCTTATATTTCGAAATTTGTTTGCTCCGATTTGAATCCCGCTGCCGATACATTGCGATTAATACTTGAAAAAGATAGCAGGTTAATGATATAATAATTATCATGAACAAAAATTTAAATTCGATCATAACGGAAATAAAAAAAGGACTGAGCAGTCCGGACGCTGAAGTTCGTAAAAAAAGCGTTTTGATGCTTTCGCGCATCGACGCTCCCGAGGTCATAGAGGTTTTACTTCCTCTGAAAAATGACGAATCCGAAGAAATAAGGCGGATAAGCTCTAAAATAACGGGAATATTAACTCAAAAATACAGTCAGGAATCGCCATTAGTTTCCGTGCGCCGCAAGGAAGAAATAAAAAAGGAAATTGAAGATTCAGGTTTCGATATACAAAAACTCATTCACTATATTTCTTCCGGCGTTCGTGAAAATAAAATAGCCGCTATTACCGCTTTTTACGGCGTAAAGGACCTTCGCGCGCTTAATTTATTCAAAGAAAGGCTCGTTTCCGAAAAAGACGTGGCGGTTATCGCCACCTATGTCAAGGCGATAGGCACTTCGGGCGGAGCGGACGAAATAAACTTTCTGGTAGATTTCGTCACGCATAATGATAACCGCGTCAAGTCGAACGCTATAGAAGCCTTATGTATGCTCGGCGCTAATTATGAAGTTTTTGAATCGGTTCTTCCGCTTATCGCCGATTCCGATGAGCGCGTGAAAATAAGCGCTTTTCAGTATTTTGCCCGCATAGATAAAGACGTTATGATAAGCGAGATCGACAATATTTTAAGAGGAAACGATAACGATTTAAAGGCGTTTGCCGTTAAATTAACTTTTTTTTACGAGCCGTCGCTATTTATCAGACTATACGAAAAGTATTTTGACGGGCTTAATAACGGATTGAAGTCGTTGATAATTAAAAATTTAAAAGAATCTTCGGACCCCCGCGCTTATGAATTTGTCGAAAAATATGATGCGGTCGGCTTTGATAATGATTTTATAGATTCTTCTTTTTTAGATGATAAGACCGGTCGTGATATATTCGATATAGCTAATGGAATAAAAAAAGATGAAGAATTTTTCTTTGACGAGGGAATGTTACTCTTCGATATGGGCAATTTCGAACGCGCCATAGTCGAATTCAATCGCAGCACCCGCGTGAACCCTTCTTATGTACGCGCATGGAAGCAGAAGGCCTCGGCTTACGCGCAGCTCGAAAATTTTAAAAAAGCGCTCGAATGTATTGAAAAAGCGCTCGAATTAAATCCCGGCGATGAAGATGCCGTTTACAACAAGGCTTTGATACTTCAGCAGTCGGGCGACGATATAGGCGCCGAAAAATGTTTCGAGGCGACGCGCAAGGTTAAATTCAGTTCGGACGTTTTCAGCCAGCCTAAAGATAAAAAAGTCAGCCGGCGCGAAATAAAAGATACAATCGACCGGCTGATCGACGAATCGGCTTTTGCCGCGAATGCGGGCGTCGGCGGAGGCGGGGACGCTAACGACGCTATCGACAGGCTTATAGATGAAATAAGCGATGGCGGCGGTTCGCAAGCCTCGTCTTTTCAAAGCGCCGAAGCGTTTAAAATCGCCATGCAATTATCGCTCGACGAGGCTTCTTCAAAAACGGCGGGCAAAACGAAATCTTTGCCTTCCGTTTCATCTGAAACCACGGAAGAAGAAAAAGTCGAAGCCGCCGGTAATGCCCCGGCGGCCGAAATTCAGAAAGTAATAACGGCCGAAGAAGTTCCGTTTCAGCAGCCGCCTGAGAAGTCCGAACCTTTAGTTGAAAAAACTTTATCTTCCGCGCCGTCATCTTCAAAAGTTCAGGCTAAGCAGGCGGCGCCTCCGGCTAAAAAATCAAAGCAGCTTCAATCCCAGCCGGCAAAGGATAAGCCGCCGGTCAAAAATGAAAGTAAACCGCTCAAGCCTTCTGACGGACCGCTTCCGGTTTTAACCGAAGATAAGCCGCTTCCGGTTTTACCCGAAGATAAACCTGCCGCGCGAAGAAAAAATAAAAAACCTTCCGTTTCCGCGGCTGTCGATAATACCGTCAGAAATATCGTTATCGGCTTCGTTATTTTCGCGGTTATGGTCTTTGCGGCTATGGGCATTTATTATGAATCTTCGAATGACGAATTGACTCCGGTTTCTCTGATCAAGCATTTTCAGCGCAACGACATAAACGGAGAGCTCGTTCATTTAGAAAGATTCGCCTATATGGACGAGTCTATAATTGAGCGCGTCGATTACAGGGGCGTAAATTTCAGTATCAGGATTTTAAAGGTAAAGACACCAGCTAAAGCCGAAAGCATACGCAAAAGCCGCGATGAAGGCCGGGACTGGCATTTGAATAAGAACTTTTTGATAGCTATAGACCGCGGAGATTCGCAAAAGATATTATCGGCTTTTAAAAGTTTCGAATAATAAAGATATCAGGAGGAAGTAAATGAGTATTCATATCGGTGCAAAAGAAGGAGAAATCGCAAAAACGGTATTGATGGCCGGCGATCCGCTTCGGGCAAAATTCGTGGCCGAAAAATTTTTAACCGGCGCCGTCTGTTATAACAGCGTTCGGGGCATGCTCGGTTTTACCGGAGAGTATAAAGGCCGCCGTATCAGCGTTCAGGGCAGCGGAATGGGAATACCTTCTATCGCCATATACGCTAACGAACTTATATCTTCTTACGGCGTTAAAAATTTAATCAGGATAGGCTCCTGCGGCTCGATGCAGCCCGAAGTCAAGCTCTACGACATAATATTAGCCATGGGCGCATCTACGGATTCGAGTTATAATAAATTGGTTTTTAACGGCGCCGATTATTCGCCGCTGGCGGATTTTTCCCTTCTTCAAAGCGCTTACGAAACCGCCCGAAAAATGGGCGTCGAAGTTAGAGTCGGCAATATTTTATCTACTGACGTTTTTTACGGCGAAAACCCTGACGCCTGGAAATTATGGGCTAAATACAACGTTCTGGCCGTCGAAATGGAAACTACCGCTCTTTATACCATAGCCGCGCGCTTTAACGCCCGCGCTCTGACTATATTGACGGTCAGCGACAGTCTTGTAACACACGAAGCCACTACGAGCGAAGAACGCGAAAAAAAATTCATTAGAATGGCCGAAATAGCCCTTGAAATAGCTGAATAATAAATAAGCCGCCCCTTAAATTAAATCGATGGGGCGGCTTATTTTCACTTAGTGAAATATATTTTATCGGCCGTTTTAAAAACCATATATTTTTTGTATGGTATTAGCCGCTTATGAGTTTTATATTTCAACCAGCTCGTAATCCATTACTCCGAGTCCGATCTTCTGGCCGTGTTCAAGCTGCTGCAGAGGATTAAGCGGGCTTTCATTTTCGTAATTGAACGAATATGAGTGCAGTTTTTTTACTATGTCGATGGTCGCTTTATCGAGGGCTACCGGGTCGCTCGACGCAAGAATTCCGGTGTCGCCTATTACGCACTTTTCATCTTTAGCCATGCAGTCGCATTCTTTTGTGACGTGTATAATGTGGTTGGTCAATAAAAGCCGGTCTTTTTTGCCGCTGACGACTCCGAGGGCGTGCTCGGCCATTTTTTCCTGAACTATTTTAGACGATTGTTTCCATGAAAATTTAACGGCGTCGTTTTTACAGACCGAAATGCACTCGCCGCAGCCTATACATTTCGCCGCGTCGATTACAAAGGTTTTTTCAGTTTCGCCGATCGCGCCGGCCGGGCAAAATTCAACGCAGCGGCCGCATTTAATACATTTTTTTTCGGCTATGGAGGGAAGAACGCCTGAGTGCTGGCTGAGTTTGCCGCCGCGCGCGGTGAGCCCCATTCCTATATTTTTGATGGCCGCGCCTATTCCGGTTATTATATGTCCGGTAACGTGATTGAGGCAAATTAAAAAGTCGTAATGAAGAGCGTCGCTTGCGACAAAAACTTCTTTATAGTGCTTACCGTTTATTTTTATGGGCGATTGTGCGCTGCCTAACAGGCCGTCCGCCATTATTATCGGAACTCCGGTTTTTTCAAAGGTAAAACCGTGTTTATAGGCTATATTTATGTGGTCGTAGGCGTTCGAACGCTCGCCTACGTACAGCGTCGAAGTTTCGACTAAAAACGGGCGGGCTTTTTTGGCCTTTATGGCGTCGCCAAGGGCTTTTACCGCCTCCGGTTTGATATGGCCGATATTGCCCTTATCGCCGAAATGCATTTTTATCGCGACGAAATCGCCGCTTTTAATAGTTTCGAAAGCGTCTAATTTAGTAATAAGTTCAAGATTATCGTCCGCTATTTGTTTGGCCGTCTCACCGGCTTTGGTTTTTTTAAAGAATACCTTCGCTTTTTGAATCGAATTTTCTTTTGATTTCATAAGACCTCCTGTTATATTTTTTATTTTTCATGGGCTTGATTACATTATATGGAAGCAAAATTTATTTTCTTAATTATATAACTAAACTATGCCTGATTTCAACCGATATTTTAATTAATTAATAAAACGGGGTGACGCAGCATGAATCGAAGCAAATATCATTCTCACTTATTCGAAGGATTATTTAAAGAATCGAGAAATCCGGTTAAAAATACATTTGAGATAATGCAGGAAGTAATGAAATCTAAAACCGATATTTTTAGCGATAATATATTCATTTCAGATATGAATCCAGTATAAAAACGGATCGTAAGAATTAGCGGATAAAGTTATTTATAGGCGGCCCTGACGAATCGAGGCGTTCTTAGAACTGCGTTGATTTTCGGGGCCGTTTTTATGCGTTCCGAAGATAAACTTGACGAATTTTGTCGATTATCGTTTTTTTAATTGACAATTTATTTTTTTTATAGTATTATGAATTAAAACTTACAGGAGGCGATTAATATCAGTACAAAATTATTTTCAGCCATAAACAAGCAGATCGGTCTCGAACTCTACTCGAGTTATCTCTATAAATCGATGTCGATTTATTGCAGGATCAATAATTTAAAGGGTATGGCAAGCTGGCTTAACCTTCAGGCCGAAGAAGAAGCGGAGCACGCCGAAAAAATGATCGAGCATCTTATTGACAGAGGTTATAAGGTCGTTCTTCCGAAAATAGACGAACCGCCTTCAAATTTTAAATCGGTAGCCGATATCTTCGAAAAAACTTACGAGCACGAAAAACACGTGACCTCAAGCATTCATAAATTATATAAATTAGCTCTCGGCGAAGAAGATTATCCGGGCCAGATAATGCTTCAGTGGTTCATAAAAGAACAGGTCGAAGAAGAAGCTAACGCCAGTGAAATAGTTGAAAGAATTAAAATGTCGGGCGGTAAGATGAGCTCGATTATGATGCTCGATCATCAGCTCGGCCTTCGTAAAAAAGATTAATTCTTTTTAAATTTAATTTTTACGAGGTTATATAATCGTCGTTATTATCGGGAAAATAAATCGAAGTAACAGGAGGATGTTAAAATGGATAAATGGAGATGCACTGTGTGTGATTATATTTATGACCCGGCCGCCGGAGATCCTGATGGCGGAATCGCTCCCGGAACTCCTTTTGAATCTATAGCCGATGATTGGGTTTGCCCTGCATGCGGCGTAGGAAAAGATAGTTTCGAAAAAATATAATTTCTGTTTTATTCACGGCGGTATAAAACCGTCCGGAAATTTATAAACATAAAAAAAGCGGCCGCCAGCCGCTTTTTTTTATGTTTATGTATGTTTATAATCTAAAACCGTCGCAACTAAGACCGATAACGATAAATCATTATAATTTGAGTCAGTAAAGACAACCGGTTAATCTTTTTTTATGTCTATGTCTATTTTCGAATCGGCGCCCAATAGATTTTTTTTCCATAGCTGCGCATAAGATAATCCAAGCAATTGAGCTATAAACTCCTGGATCCTTCGTGATTTTTTCTTTTCGTTAATGACAAGTGAAACAAAAGTTAAACTTACTCCCATTGTTTCAGCGATATTAGTCACGCTCATACCCTTCATCATTAACAGTCCTCTTATTTTTCTGCCTTTATCGCTCATAACTTTATCGCTTTCTTTTTTTAAAAATAAAAAAAAAATAAAAAAATCTTGCATTTTTTTATTTTTTGTTGTAAAATAAAGTTAAACAGGTTTAACCTTGACTGGTGTTGTTATGTTTGCCCGGGCTAAAGTGGATTATAACTTATTTATTTCGTAATGTCAAGAAAAAAATGTAAAAACATTTAAATTACTAATTAAGGGTATAAACTAATACTTTACAACACGGCGGTCGGCGGTAATTTTTAAGTATAGAGAGAGTGATTATGTTTAGTTTCAACAAAACGATTAAAAAGTTAAAAAAGTATAGCGGCGAAAAAACTGATGCGGGAATAGCACGCGCTCTTAAAGTCACCCCTCAGGCGCTTTCCGGTTTTAAAAAGAACGACAAATTTCCTCCGGAGCTTTTAATTAGATATTGCGTTAAAAACGGACTTTCTACGGACTGGATGTTCGGCATTGAAAGGCCCGACGGATATAAAGAAACCGATTTTTCGCTTAAACTTGACGACAGCTTGAATAATCTTAAAAAAGCGGTTCTCAGCAAAAACGGAAAAAAACTTACCGAAGAAAAACTCGCGCTCATTCTCAAATATTTGAAGAGCAAACCTGAACACAAAGATACTTATGCGATGCTTATAAAACTTTTAGGCTTTTTAGATTTTATAACGCTGCAATAGTTAAACTTTTTAATATTTATAGAATTTCACAATTTAATACCGGGCGTTTTATTTTTTAGCGCTCGATAAAAATCTGTCGTATTGAGTTTATGCGCGCTTATGGCGAAGCGTATTCAAGCCGGCAGTTTTTTTCTTTTCGGCGTTAATTTTTCGGGTTTTAAGTTTGGTCATAGGCTCTGAATTTTGACTGATTCTAAAATTTTGCATTTGATTTTATGAGTTTAATGTGCTATAATTATAATCAGTTTTCACGAAGTTAAAGAAGAGAAGATGGATGGTTTTTATGAAGGCAAATGATAAAAAAATAATAGATGAGTCTCAAAAGTGGTTAGATATTATATCCACGAAAAAAATCAGCGAGTCAACCGCCAGGCGCATAGTGTCTGAAACGCTCGAAAATTTTGAGGGCTATTACAACAAGGGTTTTTTGGAATATCGCAAATCGGTTACGGAATCAGACGGTTTTGCCGCCGTGGAATGGAACGGAAGCGGCTCTTACTTTACGGATGTTCTCGGCCGCAAATATCTCGATCTTCTCGGCGGCTTCGGCATTTATTCGGCCGGAATAAGGCATCCGAAAATAGTTAAAGCCGTCTGCGATCAGCTTAAAAGAATGTCGCTTTCTTCGCAGGAACTGCTCGATCCCTTGCGCGGAGCGCTTTCTGAAATTTTAGGCGAGATATCCCCGGGCGATCTTCAATATTGTTTTTTCATAAATAACGGCACCGACGCGGTCGAAGGCGCTATGAAACTCGCCCGCTTATATACCGGCAAATCCGGTTTTATTTCATTTATAAAAGGATTTCATGGAAAATCATACGGCTCGCTTTCGCTTATGGGCAAGGCCGAGTTTCGGGTGCCTTTCGAGCCTCTGCTGCAGGACGTTTATTTTGTTCCATACGGCGAGGCGGCCGCGGTCGAGCAGGAGCTGCAGAGAGCTAAAATGGTCGGTTTCGATATCGCGGGCGTCGTGGTCGAACCGGTTCAGGGCGAGGCCGGCGCTATAGTTCCGCCCGATGACTTTTTCCCTAAACTTCGCAAAATCTGCGACCGCTACGGCGTTCTTCTGATCGCGGATGAAGTCCAGACGGGCTTAGGGCGCACCGGAAAACTTTTCGGAGTTAACCACTGGGACGTAGCCCCGGATATAATGTGTCTCGGAAAGGCTCTTGGCGGCGGAGTGATGCCACTTTCGGCATTTATGTCCACTCCTAAAATATGGAAGGTAATGGAGCCCAATCCTTTTATTCATTCCTCTACTTTCGGCGGAAATCCTCTGGCGTGCGCGGCGGGTATAGCTGCTATAAACGTTACTCTCAGTGAAAATTTAGCGGGCAGGGCGGCCGTATCCGGAAAATACCTTATCGAACAATTAAAAAAGATACAGAAAGAAAATGAAGACTATTTGATAGACGTTCGCGGGCTCGGCCTTTTAATCGGATTGGAGTTTATCGATTCGGAGTTCGGTTATGCGATTGCCGCCGGGCTTTTTAAAAGAGGAATTTTAGTCGCCGGAACTTTATTGAATTCAAAAACCATAAGAATAGAACCTGCGCTTAATATTTCAAAAAAGTCTCTCGATTATTTTTTAGAAGTGTTTCGCCAGACTATAAAATCAGTTAAAAAGGGGTGGTAATTTTAAGTTTCCGCTCTTTGCGATATCCGTTTTTATAACGCTGCTATCGAGCTAAAATTTTTATAAGGAGAGATTGATTTAATGCATGTAGAGTATTATAAGTGGTGGAGTTCTAATCTTGGCCATGATATGGAGTTTAAAATATACGGTCACTGGGGAAAACCAGTAATTATATTTCCGTCGGCGAACGGCCGTTTTTACGATTATGAACATTTCGGAATGATCGAGGCCTGCCGCGAATTTATAGATGCCGGCAAAATCAAACTTATAGCCATCGATGGAATAGACGGACAGTCATGGCTCAATAACGACGCGCATCCCGCCGACCGCGCTAAGCGCCATAACGATTACGACCGTTACGTGGTGGGCGAATTAATTCCCGGACTGCGCAATCTGCTTAATTATAACGGCGGGTTCATAGCTACCGGATGCAGTATGGGAGGTTATCACTCTGCTAATTTTTTCTTCCGCCATCCGGATGTTTTTGATACTTTGATCGCTCTTAGCGGAATTTACCGCCTTAATTTATGTATCGGCGATTATATGGATGAAAACGTTTATTACAATACGCCTCTTGAATATCTTAAAAATTTATCGGATCCCTGGTTTTTAGACCTTTACCGCGCCAATAAAATAATAGTATGCGTCGGTCAGGGTGCGTGGGAACAGCCTATGATAGACGAGACGCGCGAGTTGAAAAATATACTTGATTCTAAAGGCGTTCCTAACAATATCGAATTCTGGGGTTATGACGT
>CAYTCW010000003.1:1163-39347 GCA_964436235.1 uncultured bacterium | reverse complement strand
CGGAGGTTTTAATGGGCTTATTAGACGCTATAAAGAGGGCTAAAGAGCAAAAAAAACCCGATTTAGCGGCGGCCTTTCCGGCCGGAATTCAAGACGCAAATTTGACGGAACCGCTTCATCCGCATGCAGTTCTCAGCGTTGAAGAACTTAATAAAATTCTCGATTCGATACAGGATATTCCAACGCTTCCGTCCATAGCTAATAAGGTCATACAGGCTATCAACGATCCTCAATCTAACGCCAAAGCCATAGCCGATATTATTAAAAACGACCCTGCGCTTACCGCGCGTCTTTTAAAAATTGGCAATTCGGCTTATTACGCCGGCTACAGTCCCTGCGCGAGCGTTCAGAACGCCATAACGCGCATGGGATTGCTTCAGATAAAACGCCTCGTTTTTTCGATTTCGATATTAGATGCTTTCGATAAGTATTCAGAGTCCGGCTTCAATATAAAAGATTTCTGGAAACATTCGATAGCCGTCGCTTATAATACCCGCACGATTGGAAAGGTGGCGCGTTTCAGGGATACCGAAGACCTTTTTACCGCCGGGCTGCTTCATGATCTCGGAATATTGATAATTATCAAATATATGCCTGAAATGTTCGATGCGATCATGAAAAAACGGGAAGAAAATCCAGAAATTTCATTTTATCAATGCGAGCGCGCCGATTTTCCTATTTCACACTGCGAAATCGGTTCATGGCTTTCGGTCCGCTGGCAGATGTCGCGTGAAATTCAATCCGTAATTTTCAGTCATCATCAGCCGCCTATAAATTCAACGCTTTTTGAAAAAGACGTTATAATGTTTTCGGCCGTAGTTTATCTGGCCGATAAATTCAGCGCCCGCATCGAGGCCGGTTTTTTAAATGACAGCGCGGCCGGTATCGATAAAGATATTTTCAATTTTGTTTTCGGCGAAAAAATCAGCGAAGAAGAAGTGCTGGTCCATCTTTTGAAAAACAAGTCGATCATAGAAGCTACCGCCGCTTCTTTATAAATTCCGCGCCGTGGTTAAAACTTTTTATGAAAAAATAATATTGACAATTTGAAGGTTATAGTGATATAATTAAATACAATTCTATTCCAAATTAAGTCAATTAATAGTTAATTATCGCAAAACCGTGCCTTTTAAAGGTTGTTTTCAGTTTACGGCGGGCGGTAATTAGTTTATTAAGAAAGGAAATAAGTAATAATGGCAAAAGGTAATTCAAAGGTAAAAGAAGTCATTAAAAAAGGCAAAAAATATTTTTTCACTTCAGAATCGGTAACTGAAGGCCATCCCGATAAAATGGCGGACCAGATATCCGACGCAGTTTTAGACGCGATTTTCGCCAAGGATAAAATGGCCCGCGTCGCTTGTGAAACCGCTCTTACGACCGGCATGTGTTTAGTTATGGGTGAAATAACCCACAAACATGACATTGTTATAGACTATCCCAGAATAGTCAGGGACACGGTGCGTGAAATCGGCTATACATCTCCCGACTTCGGTTTTGACGCTAACAGCTGTGCGGTGCTCACCTCCATCGATAAACAGTCTTCAGATATAGCTATGGGCGTCGATAAAGCCCTCGAAATACGCTCGAAATCAAAAGCCAACGAAGACGAAAAATTCGGCGCCGGAGATCAGGGCATGATGTTCGGTTTCGCCTGCAACGAAACCGACGAATATATGCCGATGCCTATAACCTTCGCTCATCAGCTTTGTGAAAAATTAGCCCAGCTCAGAAAGAATAAAAAGCTGCCTTATCTTCGCCCGGACGGCAAATCTCAGGTTACCATCGAATACGACGGACATACGCCCGTAAGAGTCGATGCCGTAGTTATTTCCACTCAGCACTCGCCTGAAATAAGCCTCAAAAAAATTGAAGAAGATTTAAAAGAACAGATAATCAAAAAAGTCATACCTGCACACATGCTCGATAAAAAGACCAAATATTATATCAATCCTACCGGCCGTTTCGTTATCGGCGGACCGCACGGCGATTCAGGCCTTACCGGTCGCAAAATAATAGTCGATACCTACGGCGGTATGGCAAGACACGGCGGCGGCGCTTTTTCGGGTAAAGATCCCACGAAAGTAGATCGCACCGGCGCTTACGGCGCAAGACATGCAGCTAAAAACATAGTAGCCGCCGGCTTAGCCGATCGCTGCGAAGTACAGGTCGCATACGCCATAGGCGTCGCGCATCCCGTTTCGGTAATGGTAGATACTTTCGGCACTGCAAAAATTGCCGAGAGTGAGATCGAAAGAATTTTAATGGACGGTTCGATATTTGATTTAAGGCCGGGCGCCCTTATCAAAGCATTGAATTTAAGGCGGCCTATATTCCATAAAACCGCCCGTTACGGTCATTTTGGCCGCAGCGATAAAGACTTTACCTGGGAAGCTCTCGATAAAGTTAAAATGATAAAAAAAGCCGTTAAACTTTAACCGGAATTAATTAACCGCCGCTTGCGAGTTATGAAGATGAGGCGCGGCGGCGGTTAAACCGGTTGACTGAGTTGCGGCCGGTATTTATTCATCTTAAGATGCCGATTTTTACGGTTATCCGAAAAAGCGCTAATAAATAACTGGTGGTTAAATAACAAATTATGAAGCTTCTCAACAAAGAAAAAATTATTATAATAGCAATAAATATCGTTATTATTGGCGTAATAGCCGGCGGGGCGTTTTCTATGCTGCCGCCGGAAATCATCTTTAAAAATTCATTTATTGAAGAAATTAAAAATAACGTAACTTCCGATTTATTTAATCAGGACATTCAAAAATTATCTTCGAGTTCTCAGTTAGGCAATGGCCGTGAAAGAGACCTTGCCGAATTGCCCGACGCTAAAGATTATAATAAAATCAGCGATTTTAATATAGGTTTCGATCCGGCCGGCGCTAATTCCATCGTAAAAAAAATCAGTTCTCACGTTATATTATTGGTTGGCGTCGGTTTTTGCTATTTATTCGCCGTGGTTTTTTCCGCGGTGTTCAGCGGAATTCTGGGTTCGGTCATAGTCGCGCTTGTTTCAAGCGGTCTCGTCTATTATTTCAATCAGATAAGGG
Organism: uncultured bacterium; assembly: GCA_964436235.1. Classification (GTDB taxonomy): domain Bacteria; phylum Muiribacteriota; class UBA9980; order UBA9980; family UBA9980; genus UBA9980. The sequence goes on along the minus strand of CAYTCW010000003.1, from coordinate 36,291 downwards.
AAATTCCAAATATTTTAACTCAGCTCAAAGCGTGTTACGTATATTCATTCGCAACGCTGACGCAGAATATGAGCGGCACGGAAGTTAAAATATTCGCCGACCGTTATTACGACATGGCGGTAATAACAAAGAGCATTCTTGCTTTTGACTGGCAGCTTAAAACCGGTTTATTTTTAAGCGTGGCCGTTCTCGCCTCTATTTTATTCGATAAGAGGACCGGAAGTTACATTACCCAGCTCGAAGATAAAATATCGGAAGCCATGCGTTATCAGGCCGAAAATAATAAATTACAGACGGTAATGACCGATATTAAAAAAATCGACGACAAGCTCAGGCTTTTAAGCGCCCGTCTTACCTCGCTTCAGACACTTACGCGCGTTATCAGCAAATCGCTCGATTATAACGAAGTTCTCAAAGAAACGCTGAAGGTCGTTCAGCAGGTTATTAACGCCGAAAAATGTTCCATATGGCTGCTTGAAGAAAATAGCAATAAACTTTCGCTGAAAGAATGCAGCGGCTGGAAAGACGAAGAAAAGAGCAGTTTTAATTCTTCGCCTACCGAAGACGCAGGCATCGTCGGCGAGGCCCTCAGAAACGGCCGCGTCATGGTCGAAACTGAGCACCGCGGCTTTTCCAATGCAGCCGAGGGCGCGGTTATGCCTTCTAAGGCCTGCGCGCCCCTTAAACTCGGCGATAAGAAGCTCGGAATCATTAACATCGAAAAATTTCAGGAAGACGCTAAGGCCGATCAGGAAGAGCTGCGAATGCTCGAACTTATTTCAACTCTTTCAGCGGTCGCCATAGAAAATTCAAATCTTTTCAAAAAGACCGAAATGCTCGCTAACACCGACGGCCTCACGAAATTATATACCAGGCGTTATATGGAAGGCTTTTTTGAAGCCGAACTTGAAAAGAGCCGCCGTTATAATCATCCTTTGTCCTTTATAATAAGCGATATAGACCATTTTAAAAGTTTTAACGATACTTACGGCCACCAGATAGGCGATTTCGTTCTTGAAGAAACCGCTAAAGTCCTTAAAAATGCGGTTCGCAACGTCGATCTCGCGGCCCGCTACGGCGGCGAAGAATTCGTTGCGGTGCTGCCCGAAACCGACTATAAAGGCGCTTTTACTTTCGCCGAAAGACTTCGTAAATTAGTAGAAAGCAAAGTGTATGAAGATCAGAAAACAGGTCAGAAACTCAGAGTTACCGTCTCGATCGGCGTCGCCTCGTATCCGCTTCATTCGAAGGTGCTTACCGAAATAATCAAAAAAGCCGACGCGGCGCTCTATATCGCTAAAGAATCCGGGCGAAACCGGGTAAAAGTGGCCCCTATTACCAAAGAGCAGCTTGCTCAAATCAAGCAGCAGAACACCGATTGATTTATTTGTTAACCATCAGTTTATTTACGCATTACTATGATTATAAAAATTTCGGCTCGAAATATTAGAAAAAATAGCGGCTTTAATACGGTAAGCGCGGTTATATTCGCGGCCGTTCTGCTTGTTTCCTGCCTTGTCGTAATACTCATGCCGCCGGAAATAAGAAACAAGGTATGGCTCTATAATATCATGGTGCTGCCGGTTTTAACCGGCGCGTTTTTATTCAAAGGCGCGGGCGGGATCGCCTCTTCTTTTATAGTGATAGCCGTTTCTACTTTTTTATTCAAGCAGTTCGGTATTGCCGATTCTTCCGAAAGTTTCGGCGCCGCTTTTCTTTCAAGCGGAATGGTAGCGCAGTGTCTGGTTTTTTTCGTTATAGGAACCGCTCTTGATTTTTCGGAAGTTATTTTCGGAAGTCTTTCAAATGCGGCCGATAAGCAAAAAAACGATAACGAAGACCTTAACTTTGAAAATTCCAAATTAAAAAAAGAAATCGCCGGCAAGCAGGCCTCGCTTGAAGAAAGTAATTCCAAAGTAAATTTTTTAAGCTCGAGAATGGTTTCGCTTCAGAGCATAGCCCGTAAAATAGGCGCATGTCTTAATATCGACGAGCTTTTAAAGGCTACTCTCGAGGCAACTCACGATCTGTTAAGGGCGAAAAAAATATCGATTTTTTTAAAAGGGCCCGATAATAATTTGCTGCTAAAGGCTACTTACGGCTGGCCGTCCATCAATCCGGCCGATTTTACGATAGTGTCGGAAAACGAAGTTTTATTCTGGGCGGTAAAAAATAATGCGATGCTCACTTCCGCCGAAATAAGCAAAGATCATGTGCTTGCGGCTATGCAGCGCGAATCGAAATATAAAACGCTGATGTGCGCGGCGATAATAAGCCATGTAGGCGAATCTATCGGAGTGGTAAGCGTCGAAGAAATCGAAGGCGGATCAAAACTAAGCCCGGACGACGCGCGGCTCTTTTCTATTTTGATGGATTTTGTTTCACTGTCGTTTAAAAATTCGCGTCTTTTCAAAAAAGTTGAAATGCTCGCTAATACCGACGGGTTAACTAAACTATATACACATAGGTTCTTCCAGGAAGTATTGAAGTCTGAAATTGAAAAATCTTCTAAATCCCAGAAGCAGTTTTCCATCATACTCAGCGATATAGATCATTTTAAAAGATTTAACGATACTTACGGCCATCAGGCCGGCGATTACGTATTAGAGCAAACCGCCGCCTGCTTTAAATCGTGCGTCAGAAATATAGACGTTATGGCCCGTTACGGCGGCGAGGAATTTATAGCTCTTCTTCCCGAAACTAACGTTAACGGCGCTTACGTAATGGCTGAGCGCATCAGAAAAGCCGTCGAATCTAAAACCTACCAGTTTAACGATCAAACGCTTAAAGTTACGGTAACTCTCGGAGTCGCGACTTATCCGGTCGATTCTCAAAATAATATCGAACTTGTTAAAAAATCAGATCTTTCGCTTTATTTTGGAAAGGAAAACGGCCGTAACCGCGTGGCGGTAGCTTCCATGATACCCAACCTCGAAGAGTGGCTCACTAAAAAAGAAAAAAAAGGTTAAATCGATGAATACTGAAAAAAACTTAAAAAAAAATAATTTATACGGTAAAACGCCCTGCGTTATAATAGCTTTTGTGCGGCCGAAACTTTTCTTCTTTTTTATCTTTTTATTTTTCTTCTTTCTTATCTCAGGCGGTAGTTTATTTGCATTGCACGCGGCGCAGCCTGATAAAAAAGCGGTTTCCTATCGGCCGCCGGATTTTTTAAGCGGAATGAGTTCTACCGCTGAAGTAGTCGCCGCCATAAAAAAAGAGTTTGCCGTAAATCCCGCTATTATCGATTTACATCTTAAATCGCGCCTTGACGAGCTGCTTCATTTTCCGCAGTATTTAGGTTATAATTCGTCCGGCCTTAATTTTTCGGAGTCGAGCGGCGAAATATATTTCGATTCGCTCTCCATAAAGTTAAATAACGCTTTATTCGATTCGCTTAACGTGGAAACTGCGTCAATCGATATCAATAAAATTTCATTCGACGCCGTTGCATTGTTTTTAAACGGCAGACTCAGGGTAAAAACTCAAAAGGAAATAAGCGCTGAAATTAAAATGGCTGAAAGCGATCTGAACGAATATTTAAAATTCAAGGCGGAAAAAATAAAGGTAAGGCGTCCGTACGTAAAATTTAACAACGAAAAGCTTATGCTTGGCGGCAACGTTAAATATGGCGTATTTGTGATTAAATTCGATGCCGCCGGTGTTTTTAAAATTGTTGAGGGCACTAAAATTCATTTCGACATCAAAAAACTCGAAGTCAACAGGATGAGGATGCCCGGTAATTTTGTCCGTAAAATAATCTCTCAAATCAATCCCATAATGGATCTGGATAAATTTCCGTTTAAGTTAGTTATGAAATCGATAACCGTGTCTGATAAATATTTGATTTTCTCGTCAAAGTAGGTAAATAAAATAATGTTTACAAAAAGAAATATAATATTTTTGCTGATTATTTTTTTGGCATTATTCTTGTCTCTCATCGTATCCATAAAAAAAATAATATTAGAAAATAACAATAATAACGTCGAGGTATGCATCGATTTTCAAAAATTTGAAAAAATATGTAATATCGAGGGCGGCGACGTCTATTCGGGTTTTCAGGTTTTGCTTAAAAGCGGTATCAACAGCGTTTTAATTCATGAAGATACGCTCACTTCTTTATCTAATTCGTCTCAAATATCGGTATTGAGCGGCAATGAACTGCTTAAAAATTTAAAATCGCTTGCTATAATTAACCCCATGATAAAAAAAATTATCGAAAAAAAATCGATTAAGCCCAATTACACTTATATTATCGTTTCAGATACCAGAATACACGATAGAATTTACAGCGAATTAAAGATCCGTTTTAAAGACGATGAACTTAAAACCTCAGTCAAATCAGAAAATATCGCTCTTGAAAACGGTCTGGAATCGGAGACGCTTTATTTAATATCCGTAAACAGTGCAAGCGCAGAGCTTTATAATCTCGGGCTCGGATTTAATCCTAAAACTTTATCTTTAGTAAATGACCTTGGTTTTTCGGTGGTTCTCGGCATCGCAAATTCCAATTTTTTAACTATCAATCAAATTGACCGGCTTGTTGAAAATATTCAAAGCGTTGCTAATTTGTCGGCCGTTTTGATAGAGGGCGGAGTTGTGCCGGGTTATTCTCAGGCTGATGATAAAAATGTGGACTATTTCGGAAAAAAGATCTCGGAATTAAGTAAGATAAAAGCTAAATTCGCACTTTTAGAAAACGAAAAAATTCTCAGCCTCGGTTCAATTTCGCATTATTTAAGCCATATGACTATAAACGCTCACAGGCTTTCTTCGACCGCTACGCCGCCCCCGTCGAATTTAGAAGAATATAACGTCGCAATATCAAGATTTATGCGCGCCATTCGCGAGCGTAACGTTAAAATGATCATATTTGAAGGCATTAACGAAAAAATCCTCGGCGTGTCTTCTAATTTGCTCGCCCAGAATTCTAATTTTCTTCTTTCTTTAGTTCAGCAGGTGAAAACTTCGGGGTTTAACATTAAATCGTCTGCCGCCATTGAAAGCGACCTTGCCGCGCCAATTATCATAGTTATAATAAGCTGGGGCGTGCTGGTATTGTATATATTATTTTTCGAATATGTTTTCAAGATGCCCCGTAAAATTTCATATTTAGTTTTGATCTCTTTTATGGCATTCATTTTAATTTTTACTCTTAAATGGTACTCTAATTACGCCATGACGTATTACCGGCAGATTCTTTCTTTTATGTGCGCCCTTATTATACCTATGGTTACGGTTTTATATAAATTTAATTATGAACCGGCGGACGCCGAAGAAAAACATAATTTTTATACTTTATTTTACCGCAGCGTATTTTGCATGCTTAACGTAATTTTTATCACCGCGCTTCTTTCAACGCTGATAACCGGGCTTCTATCTTCAGTTGAATTCGTAAACGGCATTCACACTTATTCGGCAGTCAAGGCGAGCTGGATTCTCACCCTGTTGTTCGGTTTTTCACTTTCTGTGCGCACCGAGCATTTGAGCAGAAAAATAAAAAAAATACTGAGCGAGCCCGTTAAAATATACCAGGTTGTCTTTGCCGCGCTTTTTTTTGCCGCGCTTGCCCCCTACGCGGTTTTATTTTTTAATAAAGGCGGCGCGCCTTTTTTTGGCGGAAGCTACGCAAACGATTACGGCCAGATTTCTTATCTGCTTGAAAAAATATTCGGCGCATGTCCTTCCTATGCCGAATTTTTAATAGGTTATCCATTCCTTATGCTTTATTTTTATTTAAATCATCTTAAAATAAGGGCATTTAACCCGGTTTTGATTTCTTTCGGTATTTTAGCTCCTCTCGGCGTAGTTATGTCGGTTTGCCGCGTTAATTATCCGCTGTACATCATATTCGTCAGATCCCTCGGCGGACTCTTGCTGGGATTAGCGGCCGGTTCGCTTTTATGCGCCGCGGCTCATCTCGGATTCGTTTTTTACAGCCGTGAAAAAGACCGTGAAAGACAGAATATGAAAGAAGCTGATGAGGGAATAATATGATCGAATTTAACGAAGTATCTAAAGTTTACGATAACGGGATAGTCGCTTTAAATAACATTTCTCTGCGCATCGAAAAAGGCGAGTTCGTTTTTTTGATAGGCCCTTCAGGCGCCGGTAAATCTACTTTTTTAAAGATGATATTTCGCGAGGAAAAGCCGACTTCGGGACAGGTCTTTATAGATTCGCGCGATATAACGCCCCTGCGCCGCCATGAAGTGCCTTATTTGCGCCGGAATATAGGAGTGGTTTTTCAGGATTTTAAGTTATTGAACGACCGTACGGTCGGTGAAAATGTCGGATTTACTCTGCAGGTAATGGGCGTTAATCCGTCGCTTATTAACAACCAGGTAACTAAAGTGCTCGATCAGGTCGGATTATCCACTAAAAAAAGAATGTATCCTACTCAGCTGTCGGGCGGCGAGAAGCAGCGTGTCTGCATCGCGCGCGCTATAGTCAATAATCCCGCGATTTTAGTCACCGACGAGCCGACCGGAAATTTAGACCCTTATATATCATGGGAAATAATGAAATTGATGATAGATATTAACAGCAAGGGCACAAGCGTGGTTTTTGCCACGCACAATAAAGAGCTTGTCGACCGCATGCGTAAAAGGGTTTTAGTGTTGAAGGACGGGCGCCTCGTTAAAGACGAGCAGCGCGGCAATTTTGATTACGATTCGGTTTAGCCGCAGGGCGGAGCAGCAATCGGTTTAATTATCATTTATCATGGAGGAATATGCACAGCCTCAGATATATACTTTATGAAACATGGTTATCGATGAAAAAAAGCGCAACTATGCTTTTTAGCGCGGTAATAATTATTACGACCGCGTTGAGCCTTCTCGGTTTTTTCATAGTTTCGCAAAATTTTTTAAAAGTGGTTTTGAAAGATATCGAAAACAATCTTCAGATCGTCGTTTTCCTTGAAGACGGCTTTAACGAGCGAACGCTTAAAGAAGTTATAATACCTTCGATCAAAGAATACCCGCAGGTAATTAAAGTCGATTATATCGATAAGGAAATGGCGCGCGAAGAATTAAAAAAAGACATATCAGAATTAAATGAAATCTTTTCCGTCATAGAAGATAATCCTCTGCCTTCTTCGCTGCGGGTAAGCGTGAGCGCGCCTGAAGCCCTTGAAACTACTGCCGAGAGGTTAAAAAAAGAAAACGGAATTATTATCGATGAAATAACCTACGGAGGCGAAAACGTCCGTAATTTTCTGAAGGCGTCAGAAAAATTCAAGCAGTTCAGCGTTATTTTTCTTACGCTCTTTATTATAACCTCAGTCATCGTCACTTCCTCTACTATCAAGCTGACTATTTATTCGCGCAAAAGCGATATCGAAATTATGAAATTAGTAGGCGCTACCGATTGGTACGTTAAGTGGCCCTATATAATAGAGGGAATAGTTCTCGGCCTTTTTTCATCTTTTTTAGCGATTATGCTGGTTCTTTTTTTAAAAAACAGCGCGGTGCTCGAAGTCGCTAAAAGCATTCAATTTTTGAGCGGGTTCAAATCGGAGATTTCCATGTTTGAAATAGCCTGGAAACTTCTGGTAGTAGGTATTTTACAGGGAATTATCGGGGCGTTATGGTCGGCTTCAAGCATATTATCCGAAAAAGAATAAATTACGGCAGTTTATATTTTTATATCGCCGCCGCCGTTATATTAGCGGCGGGGTTCGATTGTGTTTTTTCATATTATTTTGCGGCGTTCGCCTCTGCGCAAAGTGCCGTAGATTCTTCCGCCAGCGCGCAAAATTTAAATCTCAAAGACAGGCTTTACGAAATAGAGGCTATGATCAATAAAAAACAGAACGAGATCGAACAGGTTAAAGAGGAGATCGAAACTAATAAAAGCGGCCGCCGAATTAAAGACGAAGAATATCAATCCGCCCGTAAACGCTTAGATGAAAATGAAAAAAAGGGGCGCGAACTTTATGAGCAGAAAGTTAAATTATCCAAAACTCTTAAAATAAACACCGATAATCTTCTCAGAAAAAAAACTTTATTGAACGACCGTATTAAAGCGGCTTATAAAAATTCTTTCAGAAAAAAAATGGGTTACGTTATAAAATCCGACTCTTTTGTCGATTTTTATATTAACCTGAATTATTTGACGCGCATTATCAAATTCGATACCGAATTTATATCCGATATAGTAAAAAAAGTCACCGATATTAAAAAGCAGCGTGAAGTTCTCGGATATAAAATCAAGGAACTTGAAATCATTAACCGCGACAGCCGCGAATATGAAAAGAGCCTCAAAAATTCAAGCATTAAAATGGGAGGAATGATAAGCTCTTTATATGATCGTGAAGTAAGTTTGAAGCAGGAATTGAGCGTATTATTCCTTGAAAAAGAACGGCTTGAAAAGCAAATAGTCACCGAAGCGCCGCGGGAGATAAAACCGCCGGAAACCTTACCTTCAGGGCATCAAGAGCCCGGCGGTTCTTTAACGGCGAAGCATTCTGAAGGCGAAGCTCTACAAATCGCCGGCGAAAAACCTTCGCAGGAAGAAGGCGTTAAAAACGATCCCAAAGACTCTCAGGCAGTCGATATTTCTTCACTCGCCCTGCTGTGGCCTTTAAAAGACAGTAAAAGCGTTTTATGTTTTTACGGCACTCAAAAAGATCCTAAATATAACGTTAATTACTTTAATTCGGGTATCGATATAACGGGCGGCTATAACGAAGAGGTTTTAGCCGCGGCCGACGGGCAGATCAAATATAAAGGCGAGATGAAGAGCGTAGGCAAATTATTAATATTAGACCACGGCGGTAATATAACCACTCTTTACTCCCATCTTGGAATGATCGAGGTCGGCATGGGTCAGAAAGTCAAGCGCGGCGAGGTTATCGGGCGGCTTAAAGAAAAAAGCGCTGCCGAAACCGCAAAACCTTTTTTACACTTTGAAATCAGAATTAACGGCAATACCAAAGATCCTATGGATTATCTGTAACGGCATTTGAATAATTTATAATATCGATCGATAAAATAATGTATTATTACTTGAAAAAAGCCGGATTAAATAGTATAATATTGTCATGGAGGCGAACATACATGAAGTTTAAACTAAGATACAGCCCTTTTATTAAATTGAATATACTCGTTCTGGCGGCCGTTGCCGGCCTTTTTTTATTAAATCCGTCCGTTACGGCGCATGCCGGATCGGTAGATATCAGTTCTCTCGATAGTCTCGATATAGTCCGCAAAGTATTCGGGCTCATAAAAACCGACTATATAAAAAAAGATATCAAAGAAAGCGATCTGCTCACCGGCGCTATCAACGGTATGCTCGAATCGCTCGACGATCCTTACAGCCGTTATCTCGAGCCCCAGAATTTTAAAGATATGCAGTCGGACACTTCGGGCGAATTCGAAGGCGTCGGTATAGTCATATCGGTAAAAAACAAAATATTGACGGTAGTTTCACCAATAGATAATACGCCTGCCGCCCGCGCGGGGATCAAGTCGGGCGATAAAATAATTAAAATCGACGGCGAAGACGCAGATAAAATGAACCTTCACGATGCGGTCAATAAAATGCGCGGCAAAAAGGGTTCTAAAATTACTTTAACTATCTGGAGGCCCGATTTCAGCGAGCCTAAAGATTTTATTTTAAACCGCGACGTAATCCCCTTAAAAACGGTTAAATCAAAGATGGTAGATGAAAAGGTCGGCTATGTCAGAATTTCTCAATTTACCGAAACGACGGCGCCTGATCTGGAAAAAGAGCTTAACGATCTTGAAACTAAAGGTATCGAGGCGCTTATACTCGATCTGCGCGATAATCCGGGCGGCCTTTTAACTTCGGCTATCGACGTTTCGCGCAAATTTATAGATAAAGGCACTATCGTGACCGTTAAAAGCCGCGACGGAAAAACTCTCAATTTATCGTCTTACTATCGTTCGCATCCGCTTTATCCGCTTATCGTGCTCATCAACAAAGGTTCCGCTTCTTCTTCAGAAATAGTCGCCGGAGCTATTCAAGACAATAAAAGGGGAATACTTCTCGGCGTTAAAACTTTTGGCAAAGGCGTCATTCAAACCGTAATACCGATGGAAAATAACGCCGGCCTCATATTAACTACGGCATGGTATTTTACGCCTTCGGGCCGCTCGATACATAACGTGGGCATCGACGCGGATATTACCATCGACCAGTCGGTGCTTTCATCGGAAGAAATGGCGGGGCTTTACGATTCCGCCGCGGCTTCGCAGAGTTCCGCAAGCGGGGTCATAGAATCGAAACCTGCCGAAAATATATTATTAAGCGCCGAAACTCTTAAAAAGTACGATATTAAAGCTAACGACATACAGCTTATTAAGGCGATCGAAATATTACGAGGCGAAAAACTCACGGCCACCACCATATACGACTCTCCTCAAAAAAATAAAAAACTTATAGCTTCGAGTGATATTAAAGAATAAAAGTCCGTTTTATTCGTATTTTAAAATAATGAAAGAGGAAATCGATGTTTAAAAAAATAATCGCAGCGAAGCGTTCGCAGGGTTTCACGCTTATCGAAATAATGATAGTAATAGCTATAATAGGCATATTGATGTCGTCGGGCTTCGCTTATTATCAGCGCGCCAAACAGCAGGCGCTCGTCAAAAGCTGTAAAAAGAATATGTTCACTTTAGACGGCGCGATAACTCAGCATTCGCTGAATAATAACAACGAAAATTATCCCGACGCGATCACGGATACTTTTATTAAAGAGCTTGTCAGCGGCGGTTATTTGAAGGATGAAATAAGATGCCCCGAGGGCGGAAAGTGGACCATAGAGACTAAAGTCAATAATAATATCAAGGAACGCACCGTGCGTTGTTCAATTCACGGCACGCGCCACGAACCTTAAGCGCGTCCGTTCTTAAAAAAGTATTCAAAAATAATATTTGGAAAAGGCGGTAATTTTAATGAAATTTGAAGGTTTGCGGCCCGCGTTCGGATATGGCGGTTTGGAGCCGGAATTTTGCGATTACGATAAATCTAAATTCGTCGTTCTCCCGGTGCCTTACGATTCTACTACTTCGTATAAAGTCGGTACACGCGAAGGCCCGGCCGCTATCATCAACGCTTCGATGAATATGGAGCTCTACGATATAGAAACGCAGTCGAACCCTTTCGAAGCCGGAATATGCACGCTGAGCGCCGCCGAACCTCATATGGGCGGCGTGGCGGTATTTTTGAAAAACCTTGAAAAAATCTGTTCTCAAATACTTGCGGATAAAAAAATATTAATAACCTTAGGCGGCGAGCATTCAATATCCTACTCGCCTATGGCGGCTTATTATAAAATGCTTAAAAAACGCGGACTTAAAATGGCCGTCGTTCAAATCGACGCGCACTCCGATCTGCGCGGCGACTTCGAAGGCACCGAATATAATCACGCATGCGTTATGCGCAGGGTGCGCGAAGAATTCAAGCTCGATACCGTTCATGTCGGAATTCGCTCCTATTGCGACGAAGAAGCGGCTTATATCAAAAAGCATAAAGTTAAAGTGTTTCACGGCCACGAAGTATCCGGCCGGCTTATTGAAAAAACTCCCGATATTTTAAAGGCTTTATCCGGTTACGACCATATTTATCTTACTATGGATATCGACGGCTTCGATCCGTCGATAGTTCCGTCTACGGGCACTCCTGAACCGGGCGGGCTTATGTGGTATGAAACGCTTCATTTTTTAAAAGTCCTGGCTGAAAATAAAAATATTTGCGGTTTCGACCTCGTCGAATTAATGCCGATACCCTCGAATCATGCTTCCGATTTTCTCGCGGCGAAATTAATTTATAAAGTAATAGCTTATATGCAGAGATATGCGAAACTCAAAAAATAACGGCGGCGGTTTAAAATCGTCGACATCATATATTTTCTGGCTGCTTTTTCTGCTCTCTGGAGTATCCGCCCTCATTTATCAAATTTTATGGGTCCGCTTTTTCGCGCTGTGCATCGGTTCGACTATTTATTCCGCTTCGGCGGTAACGGCGGCTTATATGGGCGGGCTGGCCATAGGGGCCTATATGCCTGGGCGTCTCGCCGATAAGGCGGCATCTCCCCTTAAATATTACGCTTATTTTGAAATTTTAATAGGCGTCTATGCGCTTTTATTCATGCTTTTTTCGCCGTATATCGACGCTGCCGGAATCGCGCTCGGCGGAATTATGGCTAAATTCGCCTTCGTAATAGCCGTTCTGATAGTACCGACGATTTTAATGGGTGCTACATTGCCTTTCGTCGCCGCCGCTTACGTAAGAATATTCAAGCCGTCTAATAAAGAATTCGCAGTCAGCCTTCTATACGGCGTTAACGCGCTCGGCGGAGTAATAGGCGTATTTCTCGCCGGTTTTTTCTTTATTTACCTTTACGGCAATACCATAACCACTATTATCGCCGCCGCAGGAAATTTTATAGTAGCCGCGCTCGCGTTGTCGATTGCTGGATATGCGGTCAAACCGGCCGCGGTTAAAGGCTTTGAAGGAGAGCCAAACGAAAAAACTGAGGCAAACAAGGCCGCGACAAATAATGGCGCCTGGTTTTCGCCTTTGGCCTTGACTATGGCCGCTTTTTTCATGGTCGGCTTCTGCGCTCTCGCCCTCGAAATCGTTCTCACGCGGCTTTTAGTACTTATAATAGGCACTTCGACATACGCGTTTTCTCTTATAATAATGGCTTTTATCGGCGGCATTCCGGCGGGTTCCATACTCGTTCCGCTGATAATCAGAAAACCTCCGCGTATGGCCGCTTTCGGCGTTGTTTTGACTCTGATGGCGATTTCTTCAATATTAACCATACCGCTTCTTTCGGCCGCCCCTTTTATATTTCTTAAAATTTTCGGGGCGTTTCACGCCGATTTTTCATCGTTCATGGCGGTCGAATATCTTTTATGCCTTTTAATTTTAATGCTGCCCGCGACGCTTTCGGGCTATGCGTTCACCTGCGCTTTAGGCACGGTTAAATCAAGCGAAAACACTATCGGGCGCGACGTGGCAAGGCTTTATTTTTATAACACGGCCGGGGCGGTTCTCGGCACTATAGCGGCCCCTTTTATATTCATAAAAAATCTAGGCCTGCAAAATTCGATCATAACCATATCTTTATTATATTTGATTTCAGGCCTCGCGCTCATAGCGGCCTCCTTAAGCGGGCGAAGGATAAAGTTTATAAGAAGTTTTGTGTTAACTTCCTGTTATTTTGCCATATTCTTTTTTTCAGGCGGCTTAGATATGGATATCATATCCGCTGGCGTTCATTACCACCCCGATAAATTCGCCGGAAAAAGCGTAAAGGAAATTATCGATCACATAAAAAAAGAAAAAAGGGTATTTCTTGCGGAGGGTATAGATTCAACGGTCGGCATTTATTCAAAACATGAAGTAGTTTACCTGAAGATAAACGGCAAAACCGACGCTTCTACCGGCTGGTACGATATGAACACTCAGGTGCTGCTCGCTCATCTGCCTATGATGCTTTCGCGCAATAACCGCAAAGTGGTAGTTATAGGCCTCGGAGCGGGCGTTACGGCGGGCGCGGCGCTTAAATATAAACCCGATATTCTCGAATGCGTCGAAATAAACCCTAACGTAATAGAAGGCGCGCGTTTTTTTAATAAAATAAGCGGACTCGATTTTAACGCGCCTAATTTTAAAATAATAGAAGAAGACGCTCTGGCGCATTTTAAAACTACGAAAATCGAATACGACGTTATAATATCCGAACCTTCGAATCCATGGATAGCGGGTATCGCGTCTTTATTCACTTACGAACATTTCAGCAAATGCCGTGAAAAACTTTCTAAAGACGGTCTTATGTGCCAGTGGCTGCAGTTATATTCGATGTCGAGGGAAGACTTTATAAGAATACTTGTAACCTATCAGAAAGTATTTCCAAACGCGACTTTATGGTACAGCTCATGGGGCGACGCTTTGATAATAGGAACGAAATCCGATTACGATTTTGACTTTAATTTGATAAAAAAAAGGTTTGAAAATGAAGAAATTAAAAAGCAGCTTAATTTGATTGAAATTTTTTCGACGGAAGCCCTGCTCGCGCACCAGATTCTTGACAGCGAAACGCTGCTCGGCCTCGCGGCTAAATACCCGGGGATAAAAATCAATACAAATGCCCATCAAATATTAGAATTTTCCGCGCCGATAAATTATTATAATCAAAATTCGGAGCAGATCACAAATACTTTGCTTGCCATGCAGGAACCCGCCAAACTTTATCTTAATAAATATTACGATTTAAATCAGCCGGATGAAAATTCATACGAAAGTCTTGCCCGGGCTTATTATAAACTTAAAATGCTCGATCGCGCGCATCAATATTTTAAGAAAGCTACGGATAAAAATCCCGCGCTGTGGTATATTCATTTAATGAAGGCGGAAAAATTATTTAATGAAAAACTTTTATATGAGGCATTAAATGAGGTGCAGGTGGCGCTTTTTTTAGCGCCGGACAAGCATCAGTCGTATTACGCGCTTTTAAAAATAGCTATCGAGCTCCAGGATTTTTATTCGATAATAAGGGTATTTAACGAAGGCGAAAAATATTTCAGCGGCCCCGATAGATATCAGTATTATCTCGCCGTCGGAGTAGGTTACGAAGGCCTTGACGAATACGCGAAGGCCTCGGCGAGCTATAAAAAAGCCATCGAAATTTTTCCAGACTGCTTTTCGGCCCACAAGAATCTTGGGTTGATGTATTATAAATTAAATAGTAACGCTGAAGCCGTTAAATATCTAAATAGCGCCTATAAAATAAAATCCAACGATGAAGAAGTGCTCGAAGCGCTTTCAAAATTGCATGGAGGTAAATAATGAAGATTAAGACGATCAAAGCCTTAAAATTATTAATTTTTACGATGATTGGCGCGGCCTTTTTATCAGCCGTAGCGGCGCTTAGTATGGTTGAGCCCGTTTACGCTTCCGATTTAAATAACGAGGCCGTAGAGCTTTTTAAAAGCAATCAGATCGAAAAGGCGCTCGATAAAATGTATCGTGCCATAGACGCCGAGCCCCAGAACATCGAGTACAGATATAACTTAGCTTTGATGCTTTATAAGACGGGAAACCGTTTCGTAGCGGCTAAAAAAGCCTGTGAAGACGTTTTGACTTTAGATCCCGCTCATGCCCGCGCTAAGGCGCTTCTTAAAGGCTGTATCGAAAAAATACTTCAGGGCGACGGAGTCAGAAACGATACGAGTTTAGCGGTTTCGCAATTTTTAGAAGCTAAAAAGCAGGTTCACGTTAAAGTATCCGACGTTCCGGAAGAATTGAAGCAGTTTTTGAAAATGCTATACCTTGACAGAAATTTTGACGAGGCTTATATTTATTTTTCAGCGGCCTGCAAAAAAGCTATAACTGCGGCGGATTACAGCGCTCATATGGAAAAAACTCTCAGCGAGGAATTAACCGGAACGGCGCGCGATGTGAAGATAAACGGCATAAGGTTTAAGGATAAAGAAGGATACGGCGTCGCTATATTTGAGGTTATTTACGAAAAAGAATTGAAACAACCTTTAAAAACGGCATTAGGCGGATATAACACGGTCCTGGAAAAAAAGAAGAATTTCATGTTTTTCGTTAAAGAAGAAGATAAATGGAGCGTTATACCGCCTGATTTTATAGTGGATAAATTCATTTATTACTGCTCGCAATATCCGGATGTACTCAGCTATACGGGCACCGAGATGCAATTCGAACAGGAATGGGTGGACAGCGCTTTGATCGAATGCGAAAAAATGGGTGAATTTTTACAGAATAAAAAACCTGAAGAGGCTCTTAAACTTCGTATAATGTATAGCGCTATGGCCTTTCTTAAAGCCCGTAAAGATAAAAACTATTCTCAGATGTATGATATGATGTCGGCGATGCAATATAAACTGACCGGAAATAAAATGAAGTTTATTAAAAGCATGACGCAAAAAGATCTTAAAGTCGTAATCCGCGACGTTAAAATAA
The DNA here is from genome assembly GCA_964436235.1 of uncultured bacterium. GTDB lineage: Bacteria > Muiribacteriota > UBA9980 > UBA9980 > UBA9980 > UBA9980. The sequence continues at coordinate 20,322 of CAYTCW010000003.1, read as the reverse complement.
TCGATGTAGCGATCAAAAGCCGCATCGCCAGCGTTAAATATTCGATTGAAATGTTTAATAACGCCGGAAGCGAAAGTTTGAGCGTCAACAAGTTAGTCACCTATCTTATGGTCGTAAAGGATGGCATTGAATGGAAGGTTTGTGATTTATGGCGCGGCAAGTGGTTTCTTGAAAAATTTCCGATGCTTTATAAAGAATTCAATCCGGGCGATGATCAATATCTTGAATTTAACGGCCGCGACTGGATAGACCGTTCGATAGAGTATAACGCGGTTAAGCGCGAGGAAATGATGGAAATGGAAAACCGTCTGTAAGGTTTATTTTGTATCAGACCGCAAAAAAATCTATTGCGGATCGCCGTATTTTAAAAATTAAAATGGTTTTATAAATAAAAAAAGAAGAAAGGTAAATATATCCTTTCTTCTTTTTTTATTTATAATTTTATTGATTTATTAATCCCAGAAGGTAAGTTTATCGCCTATTTTACCTAAGAGTTCTTTGCCTTTATCGACGACTTCGCGGCCTTTATCGATGGCCTCTCTACCTTTGTCGATAGCCATTTCAGCCATTCCAACAGGATTTACGTAGAAAGTGCCGTTTACTTTTATAGGGCCGAGGGTGAAGCCTACGTCCTGGAAACCGACTTTGTTAGCTTGAAATGCGAAACCGCCTTCGACGCCCGCGCCTAATCCTGCGCCTACGCCGCCGCCTACGCCCACTCCGATAAGGTCGTTGCCCTTGTATTGAATGGCATGGCTTGCGCTGCCGTCAACCCATGCGCCGCAGCGTGCTTCGGCTTTTCCACTGAGTTCTATGCCGTTTTTGCCGAGATAAGCGGTTCCTTCAGCGCCTGCTTCAGCGCCGGCCATAGCTTCGAGGCTTCCCGAAGTTCTGGTTCCGTAGCCGCCGCCGACCTGAGTCGTTATTTCGCCTTCGTTGACCGATTTAACGCCTACGCCAACATTCGCGCTGGCCTGGGCGTCTAATAAAGCGCCGTCTTTCATGAATTTAAGGTTGCCGTCGCCGCGCGCCCAGCCGCCGACTACCGTATCGGTGCTGCCGGTCATTGCGAGAGCGCCGTTGAAGAACTCTGCGTTGCCTTCGGCTTTGAAGCGGGGTCCTATATGAGCATCGACGCTGCCTAATAATTCGGCCGAAGATATATCGCCTTCGGCGCGGCCTTTAATGTTGTTTTTAGTGTCCCAGCTTACGCCGCCCATGCTGAAGCTCGTATCGAGGCTGGCCGCTCCGCCGGGGGATTTGAATTCGCCTAACGCGGAGGCTATCTGGAATGAGTTCTTGCCTTTGTCTATGATGGGGCCTAATTTGTCTGCTGCAAGGTCAAAGCCTTTTGCCGCTCCTTTAAGCGCCGCGCCGAAGTCGGTAGCTATTTTTTTAGCGCCTTCTTTTGCTTTTTCGGCCTGTTCCTGTATTTTAGCAAGAGCGGGATGCACTAACTTTTCTTCGCCTTCTTCAGCAGCCATTTTTATTATATCGATGCCCTGGTCTTTAAATTCGACAAGCATCTTCTGAAAGTCTTTAAAATCTTCTTTTTTGCCGGCGATGAAATCTTTAACGTTATCTATGGCGGCCGTTAATTCGTTAGATACGTCGTCGCCCAGATCTTTAGCTAAATCGGCGGCTTTTCCGGCGCCGTCTTTAACGGCATCGGCGCCCGCTTTAGCCGTGTCGGCAACCTTTTTGCCCGCGCCGGTCACCGCGGTAACAACGCTCTTGACGGCAGTTTTAGCCGTTTCATAAACTTTTTTAGCGGTGTTTGTGACAACCTCTTTAACGTTTGCCGCCACGTCTTTTGCAGTATCGATCGTAGTTCCGACGACCGTTTTAACGGTATCGACGGTCTTGGTTACGGTACTTTTAGCCGCTTCGTAAGCGCCTTTAACGGTGCTTGTGACCGAATCGAGCCATCCGGCGTGCGCAGGCGGCGGAGCCGCTAAACTGAACATGAAAACCAAGCTCATTATCGTGGCTAAGACTTTAAATTTTTTATTAAACATAAGGCCCACTTCCTTTCGATATAATAATATTATTTAATTTCATTTTTCAACAATTGGACGAGAACTCTGCTTCAGGGCCGCTAACGGCCATCTATATAAAAAACTTTTCAAATTGGGCGGTTAGAAGTTGTTTAATAATTATATCCCTACTTTAATTATACGAAAGCATGTTATCTTTGTCAAGTAAATGACCCATTTTTTTAATCCCCTTTTTTGAAACGGAATTTTGACGGAATGTAACTATCATTTTTAAAGGCATTTCGAGGTATTAATTAACCGATTTTACATAGCATGTTAGTTGATAATACCTGATTTAATACTTGAAAATATAGTTTTTTTTTGGTATAATTCAACAAATTGAAAAGGCGGCTCGTTTAAAGATGAATTATGATGATGATTTTAACATTAACAAAACAGACGGCGGCGAGATAAACTTCGAGCAGATTAACCGCGCCGCCGAAAAAGTTAAATTCTATAACCGCGTCATCCGGCTGTCGATTATCGTCATAATACTTGCAGGCGCCGGCTGCGGTATTTATCTGTACAGTTTTATTTCATCGGGAGTCAGTGACCAAACCGTATCTGCTCCCGTGCGCGAAGTAAAATCTCCGGCTAAGCCGGCGCCGGGCGATAAAAACCATTCTAACGATATGGTTGATAAAGTTCCGGTTTCATCCGTTGCGCTGCCCGAAGAACGGCAGCCGGCCGTTAGTACCTCCGAAGCCGTACTTCCGGCCTCTAAAACTAAGGAAAATAAAATAAACGCCCCCCTGAAAAAATCGGAAAATAAAGTTTCGGCTGCTAAAGCATCTACTGCGGCCGTTCTATTGGTAAAAGATACTTCGGAAGCCTTATTGCCGGATTCGCCGGCCGATACCGCGGCCGTAAATATCGGCGTTCATAAGGCCCCGCAGCCGGATGCCGCCGAAGATACCGTTTCAAACGGGCTTAAAGACGGAGGCGCGGCGGCTCATTCTTCACCGGTTGAAGTTCTGGCGCCGAAGCCGGCAGCTCCAGAATACGAACCGGATTTTGGGGTTATTGAAAAGCATTTGAATTTCGGCAGGTATTCTGAATTTGAAAAAGAATCGACCGCCGCTCTTGAAAATAAGAATATTTCAGATGAGGCTTCTTCGCGCCTTAATTCCTTGATGGCTAAATACGCTTATTATGTAGTTGAAAACAGGGCCCGGGCGCAAAAACATATAGCGGGAGTTAAAAATGTGTCGGGTGCGGCAGCCGCCGATTACGCAGTGCTTTTCGTCAATATGTATGCATCTTCTTTTAGAGAGCGCGCGCGAAAAGTTATCGATTACATAAGCGATAATCCGGCCGTTAAGCTGACCGACGCTCAAAAAATCGAGATATCAAAATCGCTTGTTTCGGCCGGAATGTTCGAAGAATCCTCGCGAATGCTCAATCGGGTGATCGCTTCGGCCGATTTTGAATCGGATATCGGCTATATAAAGGCACGAACTCTTAAATATCATAATTCCGCCGGTTATCAGGCGGCGGCAAAGGCGTTAGAAACTACGAATTATTCGATCGATTCGACGATAAATCCTGATTCGCCGGCTCCGGTTAAATTAAGTAAAACGCGCGTTTTTAGATATAGTAATGCCGGCCCGGTTTCATGCCTGCTGTCTGAAAATAATAATATGCGCACGCTGTATTCTTACGGTCCGGACGCCGCCGCTTATGAAATAAACCTTTTATCAGCCGGAAACTTTAATTATTACCGTATAGTGCCGGAAAATCAAAATTTTGATCTGGCGGGAGTATTTGATATTTACAGAAAACGCCATGCCGCCCTGTTAAAAAGAAATGGCAAATACAGCCTGGCGCCTATAAATAACGGCGCTGCCGCGGCGGAATATCTTCCGGTCTATTTTAAAGGAAAAGAGTTCAATCATATTTTTATGATATCCCCTGACGGAAAATATATGGCTCGATTTTTGGCTGATCCGAAAGTCGATAACGCTTCGTCGCTTGAAATAGTCAATATTAGCGATCAGAAAGTTTTATTTAAAACTTCCGGCGTTTTTTGCCGCGAAGAAGATATTGAATTTGCCTGTTTTTCGTCAGATTTAGTAAAATATTCAATAGACAGCGTTCTCGAATGCCGTTATTTTTATTACTTTAAGCGCGTGACGCAGGGCGGGGGAACCGGCGAAACGGGCATCGGTTTAAAACTTTTCGTTTTCGACATGGATAAAAAAGAAGAAAAGGCCCTGTTTTTGATCGATATAAATAAAGCCGCAAATTTAAATATATCATACCTTGATTCGAGCGGTTGTTTCATGTTATCATATGCGGGCAAAAATTTTTCAGCGGCTTCACTGAAATTTAAAAGCGGAACCTGGTTAATTAAAAATGATCTCGGCGGCTCTTTATGTATAAGCCCTGATCTCGGGAGTTGTTTCATCTATGCTCCCGGAGAAAAAAGCCGTTCTATTTATTTTTTTGATGAGGCGCGGCGGGTGCTTGTGCTTAACGATATTACGCAGTGCGGTATTTTAGATTATTTAGCCCACGCTGATTCAGTTTTTGATTATTATCCGGGATATTCCGTCGAAAAAATCGACGAGCTTAAAAATTCGAAACTTATTAAAAAATTAACGGCTATAGAAATTAAAAAAATTGACGGCGTTTCCGGCAGGCAAAAAAAAGAGCTGCAAAAATTAAAAACCGCCGAATTGCTTATGTACGCTAATTATTGTATGCGTTTCGGACTGACGGCTTTAGCTTTAGATAAAATAAACGCTTATATAAAAAAATCAGAATCGCTCGACGACGAGCAAAGTTATAAAATATTGGAATTAAAAAAAGAGGCGCAAAAGGTTTTAGAAGATGATAAGTAATATCAAAATACCGGACCATAAAGAAATAAGCTGGTATTTCGGCCAGAATTCAATTATCGCAAAAACTCTCGACGGTTATGAAAAAAGGGCCGGCCAGGCCGAAATGGCCTCGTTGGTCTTCGATTCGCTTTTAAACGGCGGTCACGCGCTTATAGAGGCGCCCTGCGGGATCGGAAAAAGTTACGCTTACATAATACCGGCGGCTTTATACGCTAAAAGCGCCAATTGCAGGGTGGTAATTTCCACCAATACCAAAACGCTTCAGGACCAGCTTAAAACTTCCGATCTTCCGGCGATATCCAGACGCTACGGGCTCGATTTCAGCTATAAAATATTAAAAGGCAAAAATAATTATATCTGCCTGAAAAAATTATTTGATATCAAAGATAATGGAATACCGCTCGATCTTTTTACCGATTATAATATGGCCGAAAAAATAAAATTTAAAACCGATATTTATCTCGAAGCGGCGGCCCTTATAGAAAAAGGCGGCATAGGCGAATTCGATGAGCTGCGCCACGAGGTTTGCGGCGATTATCAATTTCAGAGGCTTCTTGCCTGCACGAGCGTCGAATGCCTCAATGTGAGATGTCAGTATTTTAAGGAATGTAATTATTTCTGCGCCATAGCCGCTGCGCAAAAATCCAATTTAATAGTCGTAAATCACTCGTTATATCTTTCGTGCCTGATGATCGAATCGTCGCAGGATCTTTTAAAATCCGCCGCGGTACGCGGAAGCGCCGATGAAGAAGATGAAGCGGGCGCAGGAGCGGCGCGTCAGAAATTTCAAAACCCTGTTCCTCAGCATACAAAAGTAATTTTCGACGAGGCGCATCATGTCGCCGATATAACCCAGAGCAGCTTTTCTGTGAGCCTTTCGTATAATAAAATTTATTCGAACCTTAACGCCATAACACATTTATTGAAGAAAAATTTCAGTAAAAAGTCCAGGAAAATAATCGAACGCATCTCCGAACATAAACAAATGATTGATGAGCAACTCAAACTTTATTTTAATTACGCCGCGCCCGGACTCGTCAATGAATTGTCTTCAAAAAATCTCGAAGATTCGGGTGCCGCTTCGCAGCCTAACGGCGGAACGCCCGATTACGCGCTCTCTTCGCTCGCGCGCCAGATGCTTTTAAAACCTCAGCATATAAAACACATAATGTCTAATCCGAACGCCGGACCGCTTAAAGAAGCCATCTCCAAAATGTCGGATCTAAGCTCCGAAGTATCCGAAATTCTCGCCGAGAAAAAAACGGCGTTAAACGGCGGAGCGATCAATTCGATATTAGGTGAAATGAGCGCTCTCGTCGAATTCTGGAGCGATATCGACAGTCGCGCCGAAGAAAATATATTGTGGTGTTCGCTTCCCTGGCAGCCGTCTTCGAGAGGAAATTCAGGCGCCCATTTGAGCGTCGAATTAATATCGTCGCCGCTCAACGTGGCTGAAATCCTTAAAAATAATCTTTTTGAAGCTAAAGATTCCGTCATACTGACTTCCGCCACTCTTTCGACGGAAAATAATTTCAAATACATTAAAAGCGAAATAGGCCTCAACGGCTTTAAAACGGCCGAGGTTATATTCGATTCGCCATACGATCTCGAAAAACAGGCGGCTTTTATAATAGCTCCGCTTGTTTCCACGCCCAAAGACCGCGCTTTCAACGAAGAAGCGTCCCGCTGGATACAGGATATCATCAATGAATCTGAAGGCAGGACACTGGTTTTATTTACTTCGAAATTTATGATGGAATACGTTTATAGTGAAATCGGAATTAAACTTTCGCTTGAAGGCCATAAAATATATATGCAGGGCCAGAAACCTCGCGGCGAGCTGTTAAAAATATTTAAAAACGATACCCGTTCGTGCCTTTTCGCTCTCGACAGTTTCTGGGAGGGCATCGACGTGCGCGGCGAGTCGCTTTCCACTCTTATTATAACCAAACTTCCTTTTAAAGTGCCTTCGCATCCGTTAAACGAGGCTCGCGACAACTATTTGATCAAAAATAACCGCAACCCGTTTTATGAGTCATCCGTGCCGTGGACTATTTTAAAACTCAAGCAGGGCGCCGGCCGTCTGATCCGGCATAAAACCGATCGCGGAGTCATAGCGGTTCTTGACACCAGGCTTTCAAATACCGCCTACGGAAGAAAAATAGCCGGCGCGCTCCCGAAATACCATTATTTGAAAGATATAAAACAGATTAAAAAGTTTTTAGCCGAAAATGCGGCATAGAAAGAGTAAGTTGTAATTATGAGCCAGTACATCAAAGATAATCTGCTGACGCTGAACTTCTGGTCTAAATTTAAAACGGGCGTGGTTTTTTTAGATTTTGAAACCACGGGCATTAATTTTGAAACCGATAAAATAATTGAAATAGGCGCTTTTAAAATTAATAATAATCATATCGGCTCGCAGTATTCAACTTTTATTAATCCGGGCGGCGCCGTGCCTCAGAATATAACCGCGCTTACCGGCATTACCACCGAAATGGTCGCCTGCGCCCCCGATGCGGCTTCGCAAAAAGAAAAATTCCGTTCGTTTATCGAAGGCTCCGCGGTCGTCGCGCATAACGCCGGTTTTGAAAAAACCTTCATAGCCCGCGATTTTGAAGATGCTAAGCCCGCGGATTTTGTCGACAGCTGCGAAATAGCCATGCTTATTATGCCCCAGCTTAAATATTTCAATCTCGAAAAAATACTTAATCACTTTAATATCAAAGAAAGCGAAGACCACAGGGCTTTAATCGACGCTAAAGACACTTTTTACGCGCTCAATCATCTTATTTCCTACTCGCTGACTCATCACAACGATGAATTTTATAAATTGACTTTATCTAACGCCCGTGATTGTTTAAGCCCTTCGACGGTCGAATTTTTCAATATATTATATTCCGAATATAAGTCGCTTAATAAGGCGGGCTCATCGAAAAAAACGGGGCGCGTCCCGGCCGTTTCGGCGTGCGCTTCGGCCGCCGGCGGGCAGGCTTGTTTCAAATTCGCGCCGGAGCCGGACCTCAACGAGTCGCTCGCCAACCTTTTTACCGCGCTGAACGAAAAAAACAGGCTCACTAACGACGATTACATCGTCCAGTCCGGTCTTGTATCGACGGCGCTGAAGACTTTTTCCGAGTCGCGCTGCGCGATGGTTGAAATCGCCCATAAAATGAACCGCATCGATTGCCTTCTGCACGCGGGCGCGCTGCACGTTAAAAGAAGCGGCGAAAGCGTTTTTATTATCGAGTCGCAGCAGGCGGCAATCGATTCGATAGCTAAAAGCCATATTCCCGTAGCCAAGGAAGCTTTTAACGGAGAGGTCGGCTTTTATACTTTAAAAGAGCCTGAATGCTATCTGTGTAAGCTCAATTTCGAACTTCTCGAAAAAAACGCGGAGCTGGCCGAAGATAGATTTTTTCTGCTTTATATAAAGTGTTACCTTATGGTTTCGCCCGACGGACATCTTGAAAACGTGGCGCCGTTTTTAACCAATAAATATCCGCGGCTCAAGCCCCAGCTCGAATTTATTAAATCGTCCTCCGATTACTGCCTTAAAGATAAATGCCCTTCGGTTAAAAACTGCTATTATAAAAGCGCGCAGTTTAATTTTCTGCATTCTGACGTAATAATAACCTCGATAGCCACTTTTTTAAAATGGAAAGAAATATTGAAAGGTCTTAAAAGTGAAAAAACTCTCAATATAATCATGGACCAGGCGCACCGGATAGAAGATGCCATAGTAGAAACTTTTAACGGCAGATTTAACCGGCGCGAGCTTTTCGCCGTTTTAGAGGAATTCAGGGATTACTATTCGCGGGCCGTTTCGGCCTGGGGCGCCGGAGAATGCGCCGCTAACGCCCTTCGCACGGCCGAACACTCGATCGGGGCCGCGTCGGATTTTTTTGAATGTTTAAATTCCATAGTCGATCAGATATCTGAAGGCCGCGACGGCGCAAAAACTTCCGTTTCCAATACCATCGCGCTTAATAAGCTTATCGAAGACTGCCAGATGCATGAAATTTTTTTTGAAAAACTTATCAACCTTTCGATTAACTTGAAAAACGCCAGGCGCACGCTTGAGAAGATAGTTAAAAATTTGCTCCAGGGCGCTTCCGGCGAATTCGACCATTCGGCTAAAAGCGAGGCTCTTTTTCAAACCCATAAGTTTTTAAAATCAATACAGAAATTCGATAATTTTATAGTATTGATAATCCAGTCGTCCGACCTTACCTTCGTTTCCTATCTGAAACTCGACGGTTTCAAGCAGGAATGGTTCATTCACGTGGAGCCGGTGGATGTGGGTAAAATTTTATCCAAAAATATATTTAATGACGCCAAAAGTTTTATTCTGGTTTCATCGGCGCTTTCGGTGAGTAATAGCTTCGAGTTCGTCAGATGGAACCTCGGGCTTCAAAAATACCGGCGCCTCGAGATTACTTCTTATTCGCAATACTGCAATAACGTTGCGCTGAATTTATTAGTGCCCCGTGAGATGCCGGTTTTTGATTCTAAAAATACGGCGTCTTTTATCGCGCGATTAAGCGAGATGATAGTTAAAATTGCCGTTAAAAAACCCGGTAAAATAATGGTTTTATTTAATTCGGTAGAACGGATGACAAGCGTTTATAAAATCGTTAACGAAACGCTCGCGGGCGCGGGAGTTAAATGCTTTTATCAGCGAAGCGAAATATTAAGCGATAAGGTGAAAGATTTTTTGAAAAACCAGGATTCATGCGTAATTCTTGGATCGCAGGGGCTTATGGATTTTACGGACCTTGTCAACGAGTCTATCGATACGCTCATACTCGAAAAACTTCCATTTCCTTTTTTTGAAGACCCGCGCATCGCCGTCAGAAAGAAGAAGGCCGCATCCGACGGAATGCAGGAGTTTGAAGATTATATGCTGCCGAAAACTATTTTGAAAATAAAACAGGCGATCGGCCGCATAGGCGAAAAAAATGGAAAGGGCTTGCTGGTTATAGCCGATTCGAAATTAATAAACGCCAAATATTTTAACGAAGTATTAGCCGCGCTTCCTTTATACAACACCTACTACACATTCGAAGAATACTGGAGGGATAATAATTAATAAATTTGAATATATTCTGCAGAACGTATCGAAGCCTCAGCAATATATCGGCTGCGAATACGGGTTGAAAAAAGAAGAATTAAGCCCGGAGGAAATCGAAAGCAGGCTTAAGTTTATGCTTTCTTTTCCCGACACCTATGAAATAGGAATGTCGAATTTTGCCGTTAAAATATTATTTGAAATTATCGAATCGATCGACGGCGTGCTCTGCGACAGGGTATTTTTACCCGAAGACGACTGCGCCGCGCTTATGGAAAAAATCGGTTATACGCTGCATTCCATTAATTATATGATCGAAGCGAAAAAATTCGATATTATAGGTTTTACTCTCGAATACGAGCTCAATTATTCCAACGTGCTGCATCTTTTAAGCCTGGCGGGCATTGCGGTCGAATCGGAAAAACGCGGCGAATCCGATCCGATAATAATAGCGGGCGGCTCGGCCTGCGTGAATCCCGAACCCATGGCCGATTTTATCGACGTTTTTTTTATCGGCGACGGCGAAGAAACGGTAAAAAGAATTTGTGAGGCGTTAAAAGACTCTAAAACGCAGGGAATGACGCGCAAAGATAAAATCGAAGCGCTTTCGAAGATCGAAGGTGCCTATGTCCCGTCTTATTATGAGGCCGAATTTGACGAAACCGGCGTTCAGAAAGGTTTGAAGCCGGTCAAAGACGGCGCCGCGGCGCGCGTTAAAACTGCCGTGATACCAGATTTGAACGACGCCCGTCATCCGCTGCGCCTGATGGTTCCTAATTATGAAACGGTTTTCAACAGGGGCGTCGTCGAAGTGGCCCGCGGTTGCAAAAACGCCTGCCGTTTCTGCCAGGCGGGTTATATATACAGGCCTTACCGCGAGCGCAGCGTTGAAAATATAAAAAGAATAATAAAAGAAATATTTCTTAATACGGGTTATACCGAATTCACTCTTTCGGCCCTCACGGCTACCGATCACCCCGGCCTCAAGGAAATAATCGATTATACGCTGAATTTAAATTCTACCGAAGACGGCTTTAAAGACGCGCTTTTTTCTGTATCGCTTCCTTCACAGAGGATTTCGGCGTTTTCGGTCGAATTGGCCGGCTGTCTTTCGAAAAATAAAAAATCCGGGCTCACCTTCGCTCCCGAGGCCGGCTCGCAGAGAATGCGCGATATTATCAACAAGAACGTTTCGGGCGAAGACCTTTATGCCACGGCTGCCGCCGCGGTAGAATCAGGTTATAAACTTATAAAACTTTACTTTATGATAGGCCTGCCGTTCGAGACCGACGAAGATCTTCTCGAAATAGCCGCCGCCGTGGGCCGAGTAGTTTCGATCGCCCGCGAAAAAAGATCGCGCGGCTTTTCGGTCAATGTAACTTTTTCCACTTTCGTTCCCAAGCCGCATACGCCATTTCAGTGGGCGCGCCAGATCGGCCGTGACGAAATCTTACGCAGGCAGGATATAATCAGGTCGGCCTTGAAAAAATACCGCGAGGTCTGTATGAAATTTACCAGAAGCGATGTCACCACTCTTGAATCCGCGCTTGCCCGCGGCTCGAGGGCTTTATCGAAAGTGCTGCTGGCGGCCCATAAGGCAGGATGCCGTTTCGACGCATGGGACGACAAATTAAATATCGCGGCATGGCGCGACGCTTTTAAAAGCGCGGGCATCGATGTTGAAACTTACGCTTCGCGCGAAATAACCATGCAGGAATATTTGCCGTGGAGCGTTATAGACACCGGAGTAAAAAACGCATTTTTAGCCGGCGAGTTCGCCGCGGCTCGTGAAGAAAAAGTGTCTGCGATATGCGATCCTCAACACTGCAGACGCTGCGGAGCTTGTTAATAAAGACGGGAGAAGTAAATGCAAATTAATGAATATATCTTGCAGGCATGGTATGAAAAGAAGGGCATGATTAAATACAGCGCCCATCGCGATATTATTAATATTTTTTACATTTCGCTTATCAGGGCGAAACTGCCGGTCCATTACACCGAGGGGTTTTCGAAAAAACCTAAACTTTCCTTTTCTCCGGCGCTCTCGCTGGGGGTTTCTTCTAAATGCGAGTTCGTTAATATTCATCTTAATAAAGAAATCGAGATTAACGACGGGCTTTTGAAAACTATTAACGGAGCTTTTCCCGCGGGTATTAATTTTATCCGCCTGCAGTATTCAGCGGCCGATATAAATAAGACCGTCGAAAAAATAAAAGCCTTTAAATATCGCTGCGATATAGAGGCGGATTTTGAAATTAACGCTTCGGCCGCAGTTTTTATTAAAGAGCAAATCGCTTCGATCGCCGGCCTCGACAAAATTATGGTCGATTATAACGAAAGGCTTCGTGATATAAAGCCTTATATCGAATCCTGCACATTAATCAACGGCAGGCCTGAAAAAATCAGTTTTTCGGTAACGACTTCGCTTATAGGCGGAAGCTCTATCAAAGCTCAACTTGTGCTTAATTACATATTGGGCGAATATAAAAAGAATTTGATATACTGCGCCGGGATAGAAAAAGAAGAAATAATCTATCGGGAAGAAAAATGAATTAACGAATAAGGCTTATGAAAAAAGAAAAAGACTACGATAAAAATTATATTTTGAAGATATTGATCGTCGAAGATAACGCGATCGAACTTAAAACGATTGCGGCTTTTTTAAATATGGCCGGCTACCGCAGCGTGGAATGTGCCGTAAATAAACGGGAGGCGCTTGAAAAAATATATCTTTTCAGGCCGGATATAGTGCTTATGGACATATCTTTAGATGAAGCCGAAGCGGGAGTCGAGGTCGCCGAGCTTATTAAAAACGACAGCGCCGTCGAAACGGCTGTCGTCTATCTTACTTCTCATTCGCGCGATGAAATTTTCAGCCGCGCCAAAACTACCAATCCTTACGGCTATATAATAAAACCGTTTACTAAAGAATCGCTTTGCGTTGCCGTTGAAATGGCCTATAACCGGCGCATGCTCGAACTTAAACTTAAAGAGAGCTCGGAAGTGTTTAAGACTTCCGTCGAAACCATGCTCGACTGTTTCGGCATATATAGCGCAGTAAGAGACGCTAACGGAGATATTAAGGATTTTATCATCGAGTACGTGAATGAATCCGCCTGCGTGAATAACCGTATGAGCAGCGCTCAGCAGATAGGCGCGAAACTTTGCGAACTTATGCCTTCCCATAAAGAAAACGGCCTTTTTAATGAATATTGCGGCGTGGTTAATAATAAAACGCCCCTGATAAAGCACGCTTTTAAAGTCTGCGATGCGAACGTCGATGAAGGATGCAGATATTTCGATATAAGAGCGGTTAAGTTAAAAGACGGTTTCGCCGCCGCGTGGCGTGATGTCAGCGAGCGCAAAAAAGCAGAAGAAGCTTTGATTAGAAGCGAAGAAAAATATCGTGAAATAGTCGAGAATCTGAGCGAAGGTTTCTGGCTTGTTGATAATAATTTTAAAACGGTTTTCGTAAATAAAAAAATGAATGAAATCATAGGCTATTCGGCTGAGCAGCTTCATTCGCGCTCCATAATCGATTATATTTGTGAAGATCAGCTCGCGGTTTTTCATAAAAATATAGAAAATTTAAAGGCCGGCGTTAAGAATCAATTTTCATTATTTTTGAACCATAAAAACGGTAGGCGTATTTACGCAAAGGCTTCTTTATGCGAATTTACCGATAATTTTGGAAAAGTAAAGGGCGTTTTCGCCTTTTTTAACAGCAACGCCGAAATCGTCAATATTTCTGAGGGAAACCATGGCGGCCCTGATTACGATTCCATCGACGCATCCAAATTACTCGTCGGAAACAGCAAGTTCATTAACGATCTATACGCGATTTTACCGTCCATAGCCGAAAGTAACTGTAACGTCCTTATAGAAGGCGCTTCGGGAGCCGGAAAAAGCCTTATAGCAAGAACGATACATCAGGCGTCGGAGCGCCGCGAATCGCCTTTTGTAGTCGTTAACTGCGGGGCGCTTCCTGACGCATTAATAGAGTCGGAATTATTCGGCTATGTAAAGGGCGCATTTACCGACGCAAAAAAAGATAAGCCCGGAAAATTCGCGATGGCTTCCGGCGGCACTATTCTTCTGGATGAAATAGGAGAACTTCCTATTCATCTTCAGGTTAAAACGCTTCACGTTATCGAAGATAAAATGTTTGAAGCGCTTGGCTCGAATGTGTCACAAAAAATCGACGTTCGGATAATAGCTGCCACCAATAAAAATTTGCAGGAACTTATAAAAGAAAATAAATTCCGTGAAGATTTATATTACAGGCTTAAAATAGTCAATATTAAAGTGCCGTCGTTAAAAGAGCGAAAAGAAGATATTCTGCTTCTTGCCAAGCATTTTATTAAAAAATTAAATCTGAAATACGGCAAAAATATTAATGGCATTTCTGATAAATTAATTAAATTTTTGTTATCATATAATTTTCCGGGTAACGTGAGGGAATTGTACAATATATTCGAGCACGCATTCGTTTTTGCGAATAATTCAATTATCGATATAGAACAGCTTGCTGAAGATTATTTAGAAATTTATAAGAAGAATGTAACAAATGTAACTGGGATTGATAATGGACGCGTCAGGCCGCTTTCTGAGGCTAATGCGCTAAATTTTGAAATGCTTCAGGCCGGGCAGATACAGGCGCTTCCGGTTGAGGGCGGATCAGAATGTAACGCTGAATATGTAACTTTGTTAGATGCCTTAGATCGTTTTAATAATAATCGAAATAAAGCCGCTGAATATTTAAATATAAGCCGTATGGCCCTCTGGCGAAGAATGAAAAAATATGGGCTTTTGAATCTGAGATGATTTTTAAAAAGTTTTGAATTTTGACGATCGACGATATGTTTATGATCTGAAATGGCTGTTTAATCTAAAAGGTTAAATATATGTAACCTTATCGTTGTAACTGCGTATCGATAATAAATGTAACTTTGTAACTGCTGATGATTTTGGACAAAATTAATATAAAATCTAAAATACCCGTTAAATATGGGTTCAGGTTTTTGGATATCTTTGGCATGATACTTGCTTTATTAATTGTGGCACTTAACGAACCCAATTAATGCCGTCGCGAACAGCTGAAATATTAAGCACATTACAGCGCTTTTCTAAGGTTAATGTTCGCGGCGGTTTTTTTTATTCTCTTTTCTAATATATGTCTTGAAAGTTTTCCATTTTTTTTATATAATATCCTGATTTAATTCAAATAATTATTGATTCGTTCCATTAATTATTTATATAATTATTTATTGAAAGGGGCCCTTATTTTGGAGAAAAAAATTATTATTCACGTCGATTCCGACGAAACTCAGATCGTTATTCTTGAAGATAACCGGCTGGCGGAGTTTTACGTAGAACGCGAAGAGTCTTTACGCATAGTCGGTAATATATACAAAGGTAAAGTTTCGAATGTTTTACCGGGAATGCAGTCGGCATTCGTAGATGTGGGGCTTGAAAAAGACGTATTTTTGCATATAGACGATTACTATATAGAAGGCGTCGAAAAAGACGACGCGATTAGCATGAAAGACATATATATAAGAGACGTGCTTCAGGTAGGCCAGGAAATCGTCGTGCAGATAATGAAAGATCCTCTCGGCACCAAAGGCGCCCGCGGTACGACCTTTTTGACTCTTCCGGGCCGCTTCTGCGTTTTACTGCTTAACGAAAAAAGCATATACGTTTCGCGACGCATAACCGATGAAAGCGAGCGCTCGCGTCTTAAATCCATCGGCGACAAACACTGTCCCGCGGATATGGGGCTTATAATCCGCACTGCCGCATCCAGCTCCACCAGCGAGATCACCGAGGAAGAAATCGAGACCGATATAAAATTTTTACTCCAGCTGTGGGATAAAATCGTCGGGCGCATTCATAAAGCCGGAGTTTATGCTCTCATACATAACGAGTTGAATATAGCCATGAAGATACTTCGCGATCTTTTTACCAACGACGTTACCGAAATATACGTCGATTCGGAAGAACAGTATATGAAACTTCGCGAGTATTTCGAATTTATGGCGCCGCGCGAGGTCGAAAAACTTAAATTATATAAAGAAGAAGTTTTTATATTCGAAAAGATGGGCGTCGACCGCCAGATAGACCGCGCGCTTAAAACCCATGTGTGGCTTAACTGCGGCGGCTATATCATCATTCAAAAAACCGAGGCGCTCACCGCTATCGACGTTAACACCGGTAAATTCACCGGCCAGGACGACCTCGAAGAAACGGTATTTAAAACCAATCTCGAGGCCGCTTACGAAATAGCACGCCAGATAATAATACGCGGCATAGGCGGCATTATAATAGTCGATTTTATCGATATGATGAAAGAAGACCATAAAAATAAAATAATGGAAGTAATGCGCGAAAATTTTAAAAAAGATAAATCGAAAAATTCGATAATCGGTATCACCGAATTCGGCCTCGTCGAAATCACCCGTGAGCGCGTTTCTAAATCGATCAACGAAGTTCTTCTGCAGCACTGCCCTTACTGCAAGGGCACCGGCAAGGTTTACGCCTCTAAACTGATATCTAATAAAGTAAGAAGCGAAATCGCGAAGATGTCGAAGATGACCGAATCCGATAAAATACTCGTAAATACCCACCCCGATGTGGCTTCTCATCTGCTCGGCGAAGAGGGCGAAAGAATAAAACTTCTTGAAACCCGTCTCGGAAAATCCATATTCGTGCGCGCTGACGAGTCGTATCATTTAGAACAGATACAGGTAAGCGTTTTATAATTAAAACAGGGAGCGTTATATGCCTATATTTGAGTTTATTTGTGAAAAATGCGGAGTTAAATTCGAAAAAATACAGATGAAAAGCGCGCCGGATCCGGCCTGCCCCGATTGCGGCGGCGTATCGCGCCGGCAGATATCTAATTTCGGTTTCGTCGGCTCGGGCGGCGGTAAAAGTTCGGCGCAGTTAGATAGTTCCTGTGGCTCGTGTTCCAGCCACAACTGCGGTTCCTGCTCTCATTAACTAAGGGGCCGCCGAAGCCGTGTGCGGGACTTAAAAGCGCTCGCTCAATGCGAGTTCTGCCGTTTTAACGACTTTAAAAGATTATTAAAAAGCCTTATCTTATTGTTAAATTATAGAAGGTAAAAATAAATTTATGGAGTGTAAAGATGATCTACGCTAAATTTAAATTGATGTTATTATTTTTGATTATAGCGGTTTTTATCAAAACAGATATATCGCTTGCGGGCGCCTCAGAAAAAGAACAGCTTAAAAAAGTCAAAGCCAGAATCAACGATAACGCCGCTCAGGATTTAAAATCAAAAACCGGCAGAAAAATCGTCGAATTCGAAACCGGCACCGAAGAAAACCGCATCGGCGTCCTTAAAACGCACAGCGGAAAAGTGCCCTTCGGCATGTTCAACGGGCCGTCGTCTTTTTTCGTCGACGATAAAGAACATCTTTACGTCATAGACTGCAAAAACTACCGCGTGAGCGTATTTGACATCAACGACGAGTGTAATTTTATAAAAACGATCAATTATTTTACCGACCGCGACCATTTATCCCATATGATCGATATCGCAATAACGCCTGACGGCTCAGTATTTTTAGGCGATAATAAAAATCCGTCGGTCGTTAAATTCTCCTCTCTCGGCCTGCCGGAAAAAGTTTTTGGGGCTAAAGAGAAAGAATTTGGCGGCCTGCGCCAGGTCAATGAAATCGCCGTCGATAAAAAGAATAATCTTTACGTTAAAGATTACGTACAGCAGAAGATATTTTTATTTACGCCCGCCGGAAGATATACCAGCGAAATATCCATCGATAGCGGCCTTTGCTTTTTTTCTGACAACGCCCACCCCTACTTTGAATTCCATGAAGATTCGAAATCATGGAAGATATTCGCGGCTTTTGAAGATAACCAGGTCGAAAAGATGATTATCGAAATAAAACGCGAATCTCCCGATCAAAACATTCAATTCATAGGAACGGATAACGCCGATAATCTATATATTAAATCCTTTACGCGCGGCGATATCGAAATAATAAGAGTTTCGCGTGACGGTAAAAAAATCGAAAAATTCGCAGCTCATAACAGGCCCGATTTTGACACCACCCGTTATTTTTTCGTTAATCCGGTTAAAAAAACCGTTTATGCCGTTAAATATAACGGCAGCAATATCCAGATCGATGAGCTCGAAAAAAAAGGCCGGTAATCCTTGTAAATTCAATCGGATTTTAGTAAAGTTAAGGTGCTTTTAATTGTCAACTACTGTTTTATATAAAGGGCTGGCGTTTTTTCATTTCGCCATGATCGAAAAACTCAGGCGCGAGTCAAAAAAACTCAGAAACGGCGACAGCTTCGATTCGGTTTTGAGCCTCGATTTAAATAGAACCGCGCGCAAGCTCAAGGTGAGAATATCAGATAATCAATATATTCTTCATAACCGTTTTAATTTTAATTTCGGCGAAGGCGAATCGGCCCCCGAAATAACCGTCGGAGAAAAGCTCATAGCGCTTCTTGAAAGTACTCCCGAAAAAGTGTACGCGGTGGATTTTTTAACTATGGAAGCAACTCCGCTGCACTTTGCCTCCGAGTACGGCAACGTTAAACTCGCCGCAACGGACGACGCGCCCACGATGGAAATAGACGGCGTTAAGATGCATCGCAGCCAGGATATCAGCCCATGGGAAGATTCCAAATGCAAGGCGCGCGACATTGTAAAACGCGGAATGAGCGTTTTAGACACCTGTACCGGACTCGGCTATACCGCTATCATAGCCTCTGAACTCGGCGCCCGTTCGGTAGTTTCATTCGAAAGAAACCCCGCCGTTCTTAAAATGGCCTCTTATAATCCATGGTCAAGCGATTTTTTCGATAACCCCGTCATAAAATCCAATTTGGAAAGCGTTTATGACGCCATAAAAGGCTTTCCCGCCTCGAGTTTTGACGCAATTATCCACGATCCGCCGCGCTTTTCCCTTGCCGGCGAACTGTATTCTTATGATTTTTACCTCGAGGCCTGCCGCGTTCTGCGCCATGGCGGTAAAATGTTCCACTACATAGGCGATCCGCATTCGTCTTTCGGAAAAAAACACTACGCCGGAATTAATATGCGCCTGCGAGAAGCCGGATTTGATACCGTAATATTCCACAAAAATTATGGGATTTTATGTCAGAAATCGTCTTTTTGAAATTGCCTTATTATGTGCGCCGCCAGATATGAGCC
>CAYTCW010000003.1:0-1063 GCA_964436235.1 uncultured bacterium | reverse complement strand
ATCGGCAGCTTGAGGCCGCGCCTGAATTCACTAAATACCTTAGGCTGCGGTACGCTGAATTTCATTGCCAATTCTACGGCAACCGAAAGCCCGAAAAATAAAAGAAGATAAAATGCCGCCCGCTTTTTGCCCCGCCAGAAAAGAACCGCGGCAAACGCCGCAGTCATAACCCCCGTTACCTCCCCGCTTCCAAGTATAGTGAAAAAAAGCGAAAGATAATCGAAAACAACCACAGGAAAAGACTGTACCAATTTAATGACGGTAATGTCAAAATCCGCCGCCATACGCGAAGCCGTAACGGCAGTTAATAATAAAAGCCCCGCTAAAAATATGTTTTTGCCCCTAATAATAAAATTTATCATAATTATTGCTTATATACTTGTATATTAGGTTACCTGTATATTAGGTTATTTATATACACTTTATTATTTTATTAATTTATGGTTTATAGTTTACAGCTTGTTATTAAATTCACCGGTTGTTTACAGGACCGCGACGGGGGAATGGAAAGGGCCAATGGCCCTCTCTATTCCCCCATAGCCCCCTTTACTCTCCCTGAATACAAAACTGCGCGCGTATCGCGCGCAGTTTTGTATCATCGAAATAAAAAGGCTATTATCATAGCCTTTTTATTTCGAGCGTTATTTACTGCCGGCTTCGGGGTTTTTCTTTTTATTTCTCCACAAAATTTATGCACTTCTGTATTTTCTTTACTTCTTTTAATTTACTTATTTATCATTATCTTTATTATTATTATTATTTTTTCTTTCAAGTCATAAACTTTTTCCATGCTTTTTGTTGGTTTCGCCTACGCGCACGCGTTGCGTGCCCGTAGGCATGCTATTTACGCACCACCGGTACTTAATATTGAGGCTTACGGTAAGGCTCTAATGAATAACAACTTTTATTGTATCGTCGAAAATCATATAAAATTTGTTTGACTTAATTTGATCGGATTTGAATAGGATTCGACTTGCATTAGTTTTTCCCGCGAGCCGTTAATTTAAGATGCGGTAAAACCGTTATTGCTACGCAGTTGCGCGCATGCGCGCAACTGCAAACA
>CAYTCW010000002.1:68748-97324 GCA_964436235.1 uncultured bacterium | reverse complement strand
ATTTATTTTCATTGAAAACATTTACCATAAGCATTAATCCTGATAATATATTCATATTATCGCATAAATAATTTTATTATTTTATTTAAATTAAAAACCTTACCCTTGCTAATATCCGCAATAATTTACTATACTTAAACTTGAACGCATATATGCAGCATTGTCATACCTTTTTGTCGTAATATATTCATAGCATCAGCCGCAGAAAATATTACGGATGTTTCAACAGGGAGGTATAATTATGCTGTTTTATCTTTCGTGCTTATTGAAAGCTTCGCTTTCATTCATAATTCTTACTAAATTTATTTCGGAATTCACCGTCGATACGAGCCTTGTGGTTTTCGTATCGCTTCAAATCATTCTGCTCGATTATATCATATTCAAAGATAATGATATTCCCCTTAAACGCATATCGTTTTCACTTTCATATCTTAAAAAACTCGATCGGTATTTGTTTTCATTACCGGGCTCGGTTTCTTATATGATACCCGTTTCGGTTCTGTCTTTATTCTGCGGCTCGCTTTTCTTCTTCGTATCGCCGCTTTACTCCCACGAACATATCGTTATACCCGATCTTAAAGGACTGAAACAATACAGCGCCGATACTAACTTTATGAGTTTTGACGGATATTTGGTTTCATATTTTAAAATCAAATACAATAAGGACATTTCAAGAGGCGAGGCGCGTAAGATCATCAAAAATGCGCTCAAAAATAAAAGCGAGTACGCCGTCGCCGCTAACGATATGGCCATAGCGAAGATCAATTCCGTAAATATCGGCGCAGCGGATAATTTTGAAGAAAAATACAATCAATGTATTACTAAACTTCAAAACACCATTCAATCGATGAGAGTTATCAACGCTGGCGTAAATCGGCACGCGCCGGAAATGATGCCCGCCGCCGTGGAATTAAAAGCTAAAGAAGTTAAAATACCGGCGTGCCGCGAACAGGCTAAACCTAAATACGGAACTAAAAGGGCGGTTCTGCTTCCCTTTAAAAATAAAGCTAAAAAAGGCGCCACAGGCGACAGTATCACCAATAGCGAAGAAAATGCCGCTTACAGCATTAAAAATTACCTGTCACATAAAGGTTTCAGCGTAATCAGCGGCGCCGACGTCGCCGGCGTGTGCTTTAACCTCGATAACCTCGATAAATCAACTATTAACGAATTAGCCGCTAAATTCGGCGCGGATTATATAGTAACAGGCTCTATCGACGCCGACGCAAACGCTTATCTGAAGGTAATCGACGCGTCAAGCCATAAGATATACAATTCATTCGATTGCTTGAATTGATTTTAAGGTATATATATAATTAGTTGATATGCGGGTTTATAGACATTAGATAGCAATGTTAGATAGTAGTATATTAGATGTTGGTATATTAGATATGTATTTTTGCATATTTTTGTGTATATAATTAAGACCGCCGGAGTTGATGGGGGACAAGAAAGGACCAATGGCCCTCTCTTATCCCCCATAGCCCCCTTTACTCTCCCTGAATATAAAACTGCGCAAATACAGCATACTTCGTATGCCGCATTTGCGCAGTTTTGCAGCATCGAAATAAAAAGTCTATTTCATAGCCTTTTTATTTCGGGCGGCCTTTCTTGCCGGCTTCGAAGTTTTTCTTTTAATTTCTCTACAAAATTACTGCACTTCTGTATTCACTTCTTTCACTTTTTTTAATTTCCATCTTTATCTTTATGTCTATCTCTATTATTTATTTCATGCCATAAACTTTTTCCCTGCCTTTTGTTGTTTTTGCCTTCGCGCACGCGTTGCGTGCGCGAAGGCATGCTATTTACGCACCACCGCAGCTTAAGATTTCGGCTCACGGTAATGCTTTAAAGCGTAACAATTTTTACTATACAAAAGCATTATAAACTTAATTTGAATTTAATTAGACTTGATTTAAAGCAATCTTTACCGCGAGCCGTTCATTTTAATTTTAATGGTGTAATTATAATATCGATTCACGGTTAATTTTTCCCGCGAGCTGTAAGGCATAGTTGCCGCAATGCCATTATAGCTACGCATTCGCGCGCGTGCGCGCGAATGCAAACAAGCAAGGCGGCAAGAAAGAAGTAGAAGTAGAAGTAGAAGTAGATGAGATGAGATGGATAGAAAAAAAGAGAGAATAAAGATAAAAGAAGATGATATGAAATAAAACCTAAAGACAGGGTTCTATTGTGATATTAAGTTAAAACCAAGAAAGAAAAAGCTATCGACTAACTAACGACAAAGCGTCAGGCAATTTGCCGAAAGAGGGAGGGTTTAAGGGAGGGAGAAAGGGTTGCTAACCTTTTCTCCCTCCCTTAATTTTAAATAACTAAATAACTAAATAATAATATTTAATTTTCCCTCACAAATTTTTGTATGCGGTTATTGTTTTTATCGGCGACGAATATTGTGTCGGCCGAAGCGTTCGATACGATATTTACCGCGATGCCTGATGGCCTGTTGAATTGGCCATTGGCTGTGCCTGAAGAGCCGTAGTTAAGAATATAAACGCCGGCCGGCGTGAATTTCTGTATGCGGTTATTGAAAGTATCTGCTACATACACATTAGAGGCGCCGTCAACTGCGATGCCGGCAGGGGCGTTGAATTTGCCGTTAGCGGAACCGTAGCCGCCCCAGGAGGTTATGAAAACGCCGTTAGCGTCGAGTACCTGCACGCGGTGGTTATTGGTGTCGGCCGCGAATATTTTCTTGTCGCCGGATACGGCGATGCCCGATATGCCGTTGAACTGGCCGATGCCGTTTCCGGCGCCGCCGAATTCAACTTCGAAACTGCCGTCGGAGGTGAATCTTAAGATTTTATTGGTTGCCGAATCGGATACATAGACTTTTGAATCTATATCTACGGCTAATTTTGACGGTGATGAGTAGGTTGTGATGTTTAAAGCCTGGGTTTCGAATGTTTTAATATAAACGCCGGTTGAATCGAATTTTTTGATTTTTTTATTACCTGAATCGACTACGTATAGATTATTGGCGGAATCGACTGCTACGCCGGTTACGGTGTCAAATTCGGAATTACCCGAACCGCTTACGGAAGTTTTGCCCGAAAGAGGGTTGTGCCAGCCGGAGCCGCCGGCATTATCGCGGCCGATCCAGCCGAGAAGATTGCCGGTTGAATTAAATTTCTGTACGCGATGGTTATTGGTGTCGGCTACCCATATATTGCCGGCGCTATCGAGCGCTATATCCGCCGCGGCGTTGAATTGCGAATCGCCGGTACCCGCGGATCCGAATTGCGAAGTATAGTTATAATTAAGTTCTATTTCAAACCATATTTTATTACTATCGACGTTATTAATTACGACACGCAGATAACCCGGAAGCGTACCGGCGGCCACATTGCCTTTAATTTCGGTATCGCTCCAGCCGGTTACGCTTAGATCGAACACTCCGATCTTAACGCTGTTAGCGCCCTGCGATGCGCCGAAGCCTTCGCCGGTTATGGTAATTTCATCGCCGCGTTTAGCGAATGACGGAGTTACGGTACTGACTTTAAGCAGTTTATAAGATACTTCATTGCTCATTACGCCGTTGACTGTCACTCTGAGAGTTCCGTTAACTGTGCCGGCGGGTACTTTTACTTTAAATGAGGTATTGGATAGTTCCGATACGCCGGCGGCTGAAATATCGTTGAACTTAACGCTCACGGCCGAAGGCGTCGTGCCGAAGCCGCTGCCGCTGACGGTTATATCCGTTCCGATATTTAAAGGATTAGGAGCGATCGAGCTGACTTTGACTATATTGAATAAATAACCGTTGCTTGTAATGCCGCCGGCAGTTACCGTAACGCCGCCGCTTTCAGCGGTGGGCGGCACTTTAACCCTGATTTGGGTATCGGTCCAGCCGAGGTAATCGTTAGATTCAACGGGCGTGCCGCCGAATCTGACCACATCGCCAGCCGCCTGGAATGCGCCGAAGCCCGATCCGGTGATGGTAACTTCCTGGCCGCTTGTTCCGGCGAAGGGTGTGAGCGAAGATACAGTTAGCGCCTGATATGCATAAACCTGCGATGCTATCGCGTTCATTTCGAAGCGTAAATTGCCGGATACCGCGCCGTAGGGAACTATTACCTCGACGGTATTCATGCTCCAGTTACCCTGATTGACGACGGCTTCTACGGCCGTCGAATTAAGCGCGTCGAAAAGCACTCTGGTACTGCCTTTGACCGGTCCGAACCCGGCGCCGTAAATTTTAAGAACTTCGCCGGCGGTTACTTTCGGCTTATCGGTTGAATTAATTTTAGTAATGTAGTAATTATACTCATTGGTGGCGGTGCCGTTGACTTCGATGGTAAAAGTGCTGCTGACGGAGCCTATCGGCACTTTAACCCTTATTTTAGTATCGCTCCATGAATAAATATCGCCAGATGCGAGGCTTACGCCGCCGTAAAGAACGCGGCCGGTGCCCTGCGCGGCGCCGAATGCCGTGCCGTTGATATCGATGACGGTGCCGGCCGGCCCGTAATCGGGCACTAATGAAGTTATGGTTGAAACTTTAAAATTTATGTCGTTACTGTATAAATCGCCTATTTTAACTTTAATATTACCGCTGGATGCGCCGGCGGGCACTCTTACTATTATTGAATTATCGGACCACAGAAAATAATCGGCGGCGGCGGCGGGCAGCGCGTTGAAATAAGCGCCGTTATTGCCTCTGACGGCTCCGAAGCCTTCGCCGCTAATGGTCACTTTCATTCCAACCGGTCCGGATTCGCGGTCTATGGCGCTGATTTTAGTGACTTTAAAACCTGCCCAGGTGTTTAAAATGCCCGAAACATTAACGCTGACGGTGCCAGACAATGCGGCGTCGGGAACGGTTGTGATGATGGCGGTGTCGCTCCAGTCGCCGGGCGCGACGATAGCCGTAGCCGCGTTGAATTTAACCACTCCGGCGATGGCTCCGAAACCCGCGCCGTTGATCGTAACAGGCGTTCCGATGGGGCCGTAGGCGGGAACTACGCTCGCTATATTAGTGACGGTGAATGCGAAGGCTGAAGAATCGATGCCCCAGATGTTGACTTTAACGCCGCCGGTCGAAGCGCCCTGCGGCACTTTTACTTCGATAAGGTTATCGCTCCAGGATAATATATCTGATGATGAAGCCGTAGCGCCGTTAAATTTAATTGAATTTCCGGCCTGCGCGGTTCCGAACCCTTCGCCGGCAAGTTTAATGACGGCGCCGATAGGGCCGTAGGAAGGCGTTATGGAATTTATTTTACTTAACTTAAAAGACGCCTGGGACGACGACAAAACTATGCCGCCGGTAGTAACGGTTATCGGCCCTGACGATGCGCCGGCAGGAAGCGTGGCTGTTATTTTATTATCTTTCCATTCATTTATCAATGCCGCGCTGACGCCGTTAAATGCTACCGCGCCTTTAGCGGTTCCAAATCCGGCGCCGTTAATCGTAACGAGCGTGCCGGCCGGTCCGTATGCTGGCGCTATGGGCGTATCGGCCGCAAAGCGCACGACCTCGAAAGGTATCGTATTAGTTTCGAAATCGTTAATGACGGCCTTTATCGGTCCCGAAACGGCGGTTTCGGGTATAGTAACGCGCACCATTCCGTCGGTCCATAAACCGCCGGCTACCGGCATTTCTATATCGTTGATCAATATTTTATTGACGCCCTTCGTGCCGCCGAATCCCGTGCCGTTGACCGATATTTGCGTATTAACGGCGCCGCGCGCGGCCGATAGTGAATTAACCGAAATAATGCTTACGGTTTTTGAATTACTTCTAACGCCGGATATAACTACTTCGAGCGAGCCGGAAACGGAATTAGCCGGAACTGCAACGGTAATTTTATCATTAACCCATGAAACTATAGAGGTGGCGTTCACCGAGTTGAATACGACGTTATTAGACCCGCGCGTTGCGCCGAATCCCGTGCCGTAAACTATTAACTGAGTGCCGGCCGTGCCCTGAACCGGATTGACGGAATTAATATGAGTTACTTCGAAAGCGGCGGAATTACTGGCGACACCGCCGGATGAAATAGATATCGAGCCGGGGCCTGCCGCGGCGTAAGATGGTATCCTGGCGATGATTTCGGTATCGCTCCATTTGATTATATCGGTTTCGGCGATAGCGGCGCCGCTGAATTTAGCTAAATTGTTAGCGGTCTGCGCGCCTCCGAACCCGGAGCCTTTAATCGTGACAGGCATTCCGATCGGGCCGTAATTTTGCGATAATGATGAAATGGCGATAATTTTGAAATCGACGCCGTTGCTTGTAATGCCGTTAATGGTAACGGCCGCTTTAGCGCTGATGGATTTATCGGGCACTATGAATTTAATTTCTTTATCCGACCATGACTTTATTTCGGAAACGGTAAAGGCGCCTATTTTAACGATATTACCGGATGCGGGCGATGCGCCGAAGCCCGAGCCTGTAAGCGTTATTTCATCGCCGTAAGTACCCGCTGGCGGCGTTATTTGCCCTATATTAATCACTTCGAAATTAAAGCCGTTATTGACCGCCCCAATGGCCGAAGTTACCGAAACGCTTCCTGAAAGCGCGCCTACCGGAACTTTTGCGATTATTTTAGAAGCGGTCCACGATATTATCTCCGATGCGGCGGTGCCGTTGAATTTAACCGCGCCTTTCGTATCGCCGAAATTAGCGCCGTTTATAGTTACGGTCGTGCCGATAATGCCTTTTACTGGAGCTATTGAAGTTATATTAGTAACGCTGAATATATTATCGGCGCTGGTTTCAGACGCGCCGGAAATTAACTTAACCGCGCCGGAAATAGCCGTCGCCGGAATTTTAGCGGTTATTTTATTATTAGTCCATGATATGATCTCGCTGATTTCGAGGGTGCCTATTTTAATGAGGCGGCCTGACTGCGAAGCGCCGAATCCGGTTCCGTTTATATCGACTGTCGTTGCGGCCGGCCCGTATTGCGGGCTTATATATGAAATTGAGCTGAACTCGAAATTTTTATCGCTGATATAGTCGATATTATTGATTTTAACTATTACCTTACCGGAAAGCGCGCCCGCGGGCACTTTTACTTTAATAGCGGCGTTGGTCCAGCTTTCAATGACGGATGCCGGCGTGCCGTTAAAAGTTATAGACGAGCCGATCTGCGAATCGCCGAAACCGGCGCCTTTAATTTCGATAAAATCGCCCGCAAAGCCGAATGCCGGAACGAGTTCCGATATGGAGGTCATATCGTATTTAAACTGATTGCTTGTTATCCCGCCAGCCGTAACCGTTAAATATCCCGATTTAATGCCCTGCGGAACGATAGTTTCAATATGCGTATCCGACCATTTTTTAATATATGAGGCGCTTACTCCGTTAAATTTAACGCTGCCACCCGTTCCCTGCGTATCGCCGAAACCGGCGCCGGTGATGGTAATAGCGTCGCCTGATTTAACTATTAGCGGTGAAATCGAATATATCGAAGTCAGTCCGAATGGAACGCCGTTGGTCGTCAGTCCGTTAATTTCAACGAATACTTCGCCGCGCGGGGCGTTTTCGGGGACGCGCGCCACTATTTTAGCATTCGACCATGAAATTATGTCAGATGCGTTTATAGTGCCGAATTTTAATTTATTAGCGCCCTGCGACGAGCCGAATCCGCTGCCTGCTATAGTTACTACCGTTTGCGCGGTGCCGGCCGCAGGAGTTATCGAGACTATATGGCTTGCGTCGAAATTAACGCCGTCGCTCGATATTTGATTGATTATGACGCTGAGCGGCCCGGGCATGCTGCCGGAGGGAACTTTGACCAAAATAAGCGTGTCCGACCACGATTCGATGTCTAAATCGGAGGCGTATTTTTGATTGAATTTAACGAGACTTTCGCCGCGCGCCGCGCCGAAGCCGAGTCCGGTTATGGCTATTTTTTCGCCGGGTACGCCCATATACGCCGATAGCGCCGTTATTAAAGGCTTAACCTTTAAATCGAATATGGCGGTCGCGCTGATTCCGTCTTCGGAGTGCGACGCGGTAAGCGTAACGTTCTGCGGCGAGGCGGGCGCTAAAAATACCCGCTGTTCGTCGAGTACGGCACCGTTATAATACCACACAGGCGTTATCACGCGCGAAGTTTTATCCGAATAATTAACGCTGACGGTTATTTCGGCTAATTTATAAACGGCGCCCGCGGCCGTTTCATCGTATGTTTTGCTTAAAGTGAGGGTTTTAACCACGCGCGATAGTTTTAATTTGAACGCGGCCGTTTTAGTTATCTGTCCTTCGGTGTATGATGCCGAAAAATTAACCTCGCCGATATAACCGGCGGGAGGTATATAATTAAATACTGATATGCTTCCGCGGTCGGCGGCCCATGAGGCGGAAACTTCGCGCGTAGTGCCGTCGGAATATGATGCAATGGTTTTAATCGATTTAAGGTCGAAAGGCGTATTAGCTTCAGCAGTGCGCGAGCTTTCGGCCGGAATAAGGCTTGTCAGTAAAGCGTTTATCGAAATACTTAAAAGTGCGGTCTGCGTTTTAGCGCCTTCGCTGTATTTAGCTGTGAGCACTACTATCCCTTTTTTACCTGCGGGCGGGCTATATATCGAATTAATGATACTGCCTTCCTGCGCGCTCCATGAAGCGGCGACTTCGCGCGTAGTGGAGTCGGCGTAAAGCGCGACGGTTTTAATGTTAGATAAGTTATAGGTCGTATTTTCGCTTATATTATCATTCGTTTTACTTAATATCAGCGATTTAAGCCCCGATTCCATTTCGGCGAAAAAATCCAGGACGCCGACCGTATAATCTTTCGATTCGACGCTGAAATTAATAGCGCGCTCCGGGTAACCGGCTTTTTTAAAGACGAGCGAATAGCTGCCGGCTTTAAGATCGCAGGCAATGCTAAAGTATCCATTTATATCGGTCACGGCTTTTAAACCCGTCGATAACGCCACATCGACTCCCTGTAAAGGGGATGCCGGCGTTTCTTCGGTGTTGATGACGCCCGTAGATGAAGATTTATCGTTTTTGTGCGCCGCGCTTATAACTACGCGGCCGCTGAGGCGCGTTACGGACGCCGCGGTCTTTTGACGTTCATCGAGCACTTTTTTAATTTCTATTTTCAGATTATCGGAATGTTCGACTTTAACGAATGAGTAAAGTTTGTCCCCGGCTATTTTAAGGCGCACGCCGCCTTCAATAAGAGTGTTAAGATAATAAACTCCGCCTTTTTGAATGAAGTATTCGCCTGATATCAAAGTCGAGTCTTTTTTTTGAAATTTAATAATAACGGGCGAACTTGCGTTAACAAGCTGTATATCGGCTTTGAAAAATCCGGCGGTGTCGGTTAAAACGGTATATTGCTTTTTTTCGGCGACTATTATAATCTGCCGCGCCGAAGCGAGGCCGGCATATAAAACGGGCGATTGTATCGAATCGTCATAAAGATAGCCGGATATGGTGGTATTAGGCGTTACGGTTGACGGCGTAACGGTTCCTGAATTGCTGAAGCCGCCGCCGCCCGTGCAGCCCTGAAGTAAACCGGCCGCGAAAACCGCCGCCATTAATAATATGGTTGAAAACATTCTATTAATAAGGTTTTTAATATTTTTTGCGCTTTTTGCGCTTTTTTGAGTATTTGTGGTTATATCAAGGTTTCTCATAAGATCATACACTCCCGATTTATAACTGTTATTTAATTACAAAATATCATAATACTATTAGCTTATAGTAATATCGACAAAATAATTAAAACCATAAATTTTAAGTTTTAATATATGAATCAATTTGAATGAATTATTGACATTAATTTAATACTATGGTATTATCTGAGTCGTAGAATCATCTATAATAAATAAAAACACCGGAGGCCGATATGAACGAATTAAGAATCCTCGGAATTTTAATACCCGATAGAGTTAAAGATGCGGTTAAAATACAGCAGGCGCTCACTAAATATGGATGTTCCATTAAAACGCGCCTTGGCCTGCACGAAGCGAGCAGTGAAACCTGCGCGCGCAACGGCCTTATAATTCTTGAATTGACGGGAAAGAAAGAAGAATGGAACGCGCTCGAAAAAGAACTTACGGCGGTAGAGGGCGTAAAAATTCAGAAGATGTCGTTTGCTTTATAGTATAAGACACAAATTTATCAGGACTGCTTAACTATCTTGCTGTAAGCAGTTTTTGGATGTCTTTTGTTTTAAAGTATAAAGTATAAATTTATATTAATTTATGACTTAAAAAACTTATTTCACGGATTTTATGAAGTTAAATAAAATTTTAATAATACGCACCGACCGCCTTGGCGATTGTATTTTATCGACGCCGGTTATAACGGCGCTTAAGTCGGTTAATAAGAACGAGGCCGTCGATATACTTACTTCGCCCTATACGGCCGATGTTTTTTCGGATAACCCGTGCGTTAATGATATCATTACAGACGACCCGTCAAAGTATTCGATATTTTCGAAGGAATTTCGCGAGCTTATTAAAAATATAGCGGCGCGCCAATATGATATATGCTTTATATTGCATATAACCGCGCGCGCCGCGCTGATCCCTTTTTTAGCCCGCATACCCTTGAGAGTTTCACCCGCTTCTAAAATATATCAATTTTTATCTACGGCGCGTATCCGGCAGAAAAGGTCGGCATGCGAGTTAAACGAAGCTGAATATAATCTCGATTTAATAAGGCGTTCGTGCGGCATTAATTTTGAAAATCAACCGCCGCGCCTGTTTTTTAATCAGACCGCGGCCGGTTTCGCCGATTCATATTTAAATAAAATTTTTATTGAATTACGAAATATAAGTTATGATGAATTCAAAAATAGCGGCCGTAAACTTATATTGGTCCACCCCGGCAGCGGCGGCTCGGCCGTTAATATGAGTCCTCATAAATACGCCGAGTTGATCGAAAAACTTCACAGCGAAGGTTTTGAAATTTTCTTATCTACGGGGCCCGCCGAAGAAAAACTTAAAGAAAAGATTTTATCGCAATTATCCTTTAAGCCATTATATTATAAAAATGAAATATTCGCCGGCGGCTCAGCGCTTAAAAAAACTTTCGCTTTCATATCACGATGCTCCGCCGTAATAGCGCCTTCAACCGGTATCATGCACGCCGCTGCCGCGCTTGAAAAGCCTTTAGTCACACTTTTCTGCCCGATTTTTGTGTGCACGCCCCGCCGCTGGGGTCCCTACATGTCTCCGGCCGCCGAAATAATAACGCCCGAAGCCGTTTCAAACGATAAAAACAATATAATAAATCAGAAATATTGCATTAAGTGCACTGGCGCCAAATGTAAACACTATAACTGTATGGATATGATCGAAATAAAAGAAATAATCGATAAATTAAAAAATTTGATTTGATTAAATTAAATTTATTTCAACCGGCTTATTTATTTTATCTTATGTTATTTGTTTTTATTTATATTATTTTGGTTATTTAAGATGGTTATAAAATCGTGATGGAGGGAAGAGAGGGCTATTAGTCCTTTCTTCCCCCCGTCGCGGTCCTGTCCTGTACTGTACTTGTATTGTACTGTACCGTGAAATATTATATTGAGTCGTATTTCATCCCATTCTATCTTGTTCTGAACTATTATGCCGCATTTTGTTCTATCACGTTAAAATATATCTTACAGCTTATAAATTATGATTTTTTCATAATAGCTAAAGAAAGCTAAAGATAAACCGATAAGTATGTTATGGCAATTTATAATTATTTAGAAGACATAATCACCGTAAAAATCCAGCAGATATTAGCTAAAAAAGAAAGCGTATGCAAGTGCGACAAATGTCTCAACGACATGCTTGCGTATGCTATCAACGGCCTTCCGGTAATACCGTACGTAACTTCTGACGGCGGCATTCATCGTGAAGTGCAGAATCTGACTAATGATTCGCTTAAAATTGAAGTAGCTGCGCGCTGCGTAAAAGCGGTTGATTTAGTAAGTAAAAATCCTAAACACAGAAACAGACAATAGCGGTTGTAATGTGTAAGTAATGATATAAGCGTAACCGCATATTAATTGTATATTAACATGATCAAATAAATAACGGGGTGAATGAAATTGGCTGTAAAAAAAACAACCGGCCCGGCGAATAAGGCCGGCAAAATTATTAAAAACGATAAACCGCCGGCTAAAGCCGTTAAGGAATCAGAAATTAAAAGCGCGAAGCCGGCTGAAAAAATATTATCAGGCTGTGCTGAGACTATTATCGATAAAAATAAAAATTATGCTAAATTGAGCGTTTGCGGCGATATAACCATTAAGACGGTCACGCAGCTCAAAAAAACGGTTAAAGATTTAATCGACGACAAAAATATTAATATAGTATTCGATCTTACAAACACCAGATACGTAGATTCGTCAGGTCTGGGTTTTTTCATCGGCACGCTTAAAACCCTTAAAGAAAAACACGGCGCCCTTCATATAACCGGCCTTAACGAGCACATCAAAGGGCTTTTCCAGCTTATCAACCTGACTAATATATTTGAGATATTCGAAGACGCAAAAGACGCCGTTAAGTTTTAATTAAGGTAATTTTTAATAAAGAGGCAAGGCCAAAAAAATATTATGATCAAAATAAGCATATATAATATTAAATTCGCTGTATATTCAATTTTATTAATATTTTTGGCTTCGGCTTTTTCTTTCGGCTGCGCCGCTAAAAATTCCGAAACGACTCCCGCCGGTCAGCTTTTAGTTGACGACGGCTACATTCCCGACAGCCCAAAATGGGACAAACACTCTCCTATCGCCATTCAAAAACTTAACGAAAACGTTTATCAAGTTATACTTGACTGGGACATAGTCACGGTTAATAACGAAGATAACGCCAAAAAAAATATAATAGGCTACAACATATACCGCAGGAAAGAATCGGCGATAGAAAAAAAGATAGCGACTCTCGCCTCCGATCAGCATTATTACATAGATAAATCGCCTGAATTGATCGAAGGCGAAAAGTTTATCTATACGATATCGGCCTTCGATAATATGCTCCGCGCAAGCAATAGCAGCGACCCGCAGGTGGCCATAATCCAGCCTGAAAAAAAATCGATGCCTAAATCTCCGTCACGGCTGTTTTTTGCGCCCGGTTCGAGCATAGCGTTCGGCAACGACCGCGGCGATATAATTATATCGTGGGACGCGCCAATGGAAAATATAGATAACTCACCCGCAAGCGATATCAGCGAATATGAAATAGAGTCGCATTCACACAGCCAGACTGCATGGAAGCAGATAGCTAAAATTCCCGGGGATAAAAACATATTCATAGACTCCAATCTAACTCAGGGCACTTATTTTTACAGGATCCGCGCTAAAAATTCATCAGGCAACTACTCGCAGTACATTGACGGCAACTTTTCAATTTTCGGCAAGCTCGATAATTCCGCGCCCGGTCCGGTTACCGATCTGGAGGTATGGTACCAGAAGGGCAAAAATTATTTAAGATGGCAGAATCCCGTCAAGGACGCAGACGGAAAAGCCCTTGATTTTATAGGCGTAAAGATTTATCGTAAAATTAAAGACAGCTCGGAGCCGTTCACGCTTATTAAAATACTGCCGCCGGATATTTCGTACACGGATTTTAATATCAATATGGACAGTTATTACGTATATTCGGTTACCACATTCGACGTCTCGGGTAACGAATCGATCATGTCGCGGCCGGCATCATCGGAGCCGAAGATAACCTATTTAGAAACGCCTAAAAATCTTTTCGCCAGCCTTAGCAAAAACTCAACGCTGACGCTTAACTGGGACGCCGTCGCAGGCGCTAAAACTTATAGCGTATATAAATCGCCTTTTGAAAACGGCGTATATACTAAATCGGGCGATACCGCTCTTAATTCTTATATAATGAGCATACCTTACGGAAATATTTATTACTATAAAGTAACCGCCGCCGGTGAAAACGGCGTCGAGAGCTCGCCTTCGAAGTGCATTCAGATAATCGGCAGCATTTTAAATAAAACGATCGAATGCGAGTCTTATTTAAACGATATTTCAAAAGGCGTTAACGCCGTCACGAGGCCGTTCGCGCTCGAAGTGCGCGTTATCGATTATTCGGATATAAATCAGCAGGGCAATTATCTGTGGTTTTCGCCGATTTCGAAAGAAGACGGCGAATCGGTGCGCGGCGTTCCTATTTCAGGCAAGGACGCCGACGCGGTAGATGATTATATTGAAATCAACCAGTTTATGAGCGCGGGAATCTATAAATGCGAGATATGGATCAAAAAAAGCGACGACAGCGGCATTTACCAGATAGAAGTCGGCGGCAAAAAATACGGCCCGCTCGATTGTTACTCTAACAATAACTACGATATAATGAAACTGCCGGTATCTTTCGTAGTAGAAGACGATGCGACCTATCACGGCAAAAATATGACTTTCAGATTTACCTGTCTGGGCAAGACTGAAAACTCATCCGATTATGTAATCAATCTGGATAAAATCGTAGTTTTAAAATAGCTATTCTATATCTTTTCCGGCAATCACAAAATAAATAGTTCCTATCAACCCGAAAGCAAAAGCCGCCGCCAGATTAAGCGCGGGCGAATGACGCCATAAAAATGCGCCGCCGAAAGCCGCGGCTGAAACTATTATATCCCTGATAAGATAATAAACCCCGTAAGTATATGCGCGGCGGTCTTCAGGGACCAGATCGAGAATCATGGCTTTTCTGGCGGGCTCTCCGAATTCTTTAAATCCCCTTAGTATAAAAGCGAATATAAGCGCGGTATAGGTATGACAATAGTATAGCGCCGCTGGAAAGGCCGTAAAAAAAGCGAATGTAATTATTACGAAGGGCTTTTTCGACCCGCGATCGGCAAAATGCGCCACGGGTATATATATAAGAATGGCGGCCGTCATTTCAACCGCGGTTAAAACGCCGAAATCTAAAGCGCTTATTTTAGCGCTGATTCCGCTTTCACGGTCACCAAGACACCACAGCACTATAAAGGCATAAGGTATCTGTTCGCAGAATCTGATTAATATATCCGAAATTAATAATACTTTGAGTTTAGATGAAAACAGTCCGGCCCATGGCGCGCTTATATCTTTTTTATCTTTAGACGAAGTATCTTCCTCCATAATAATCTGCTGCATAATAAGTGAAATCACGGCTAAGGCGAGCGCGAGCATAAAAGAATATCTGATACCGGTTTCTATGCCGTAAGCGTCTATGAAATATCCGCCGGCGAGCGGCCCTAAAGCCATTGGCAGCCTTCTTACGAGCGAGTGCATCGTAACGCCCATAGTGCGTTTTTTATCGGGCAGCACTTTTGAAACCAAGCTCATGGTCGCGGGAAGTGAAAGCGCGTCCCATGAAATAAAAAAAACGGCGCCTATAACCGCGGCCTGCCAGCTCGGAAAAAAAATAACTATGATATAACCTGTCATCGCGAATAAATTAAATACAACCAGAGATTTTTTAAACCCTATTAAATCGCTGAGATATCCTCCCGGAAGCGAGTACAGCGCGCTCAACAGATTATCGAGTCCGTTTAAAAGCCCTATCGCCAGAGCGCCGCCGCCCAACACTTCTATATATTTAGGCAGAAACCTTTCGGCGAGCTTTTCGCCCATTCCGACGAATATTACCATTAAAAGAAGCGCTGACATACTTTTTTTCAGCGCCAGAAATTCGATTATATTTTTAAACAAAATAATTTTCCTTTCGGTACATGATAGCCGGAGAGTATTATAAGTAAATCATAATGCTTTGTCAAGAACACATATCGTATATATGACATATAAGGGCATGAACTCATGAACTTATGAACTTATGAAGGGGATATATTAAGCGTTTTGCTTATAAAATTTACACGCCGCGAATTGAATTTTATCGTTATTTATGTTATCATAAGCCGTTAATTAGAAAAACACATATAAAAGGGGTGCTTTAATGCAGGTAGCTATTATAGGCATGGGCCGCATGGGCCTTAACATGGCTCGCAGGCTGAGCGATGCCGGGCATAAAACGGTCTGCTGGAACAGATCGGCGGAAAAAGAAAATGAGGTTAAAGAATTCGGCGGAATTTTCGTTAATAATATTTCGGATATATCTAAACATCTTGATAAAAGAAGAGTTTATTTAATAATGCTTCCTGCGGGCGCACCGGTAGATACGGCGATCGATGAAGTAATGAAATCGGCGGAAGCCGGCGATATTATAATAGACGGCGGCAACTCGAATTACAAAGACACTATCGCGCGGGCCGAAATGGTATCTAAAAAAGGCTTTTCATTCATGGACTCCGGCACTTCAGGCGGCGTATGGGGATATAAAAACGGCTACTGCCTCATGATCGGCGGCAGCAGACAGGATTTTGAATACTGCGAGCCTGTCTTCCGCAGCTTAGCGCCCGAAAACGGTTATCTGCACACCGGAGCGGCCGGAAGCGGCCACTACGTCAAAATGATACATAACGGCATCGAATACGGCATGCTCGCCGCTTACGGCGAAGGGTTCGAGCTGATGAAAAAATCCGATTTCAACCTCGATTTGCATAAGATATCGGGCCTTTGGAATAACGGCAGCGTGGTGCGTTCGTGGCTTTTAGAACTTTTAGAAAACGCGCTGGGTAAAAATCCCGACCTGGAAGGTATAAAAGGCTTCGTGGAAGATTCGGGCGAAGGCCGCTGGACGGTCGCCGACGCTATCGAAAAATCGGTCCCTGCGCCGGTAATTACCTTATCGCTTCTAAGCCGGTTCGTTTCAAGACAGGATGAATCTTTTTCGGCTAAAATCATCGCCGCCCTCAGAAATGAATTCGGCGGGCATTCGATTAAAAAAGGTTGATTATAGATGAAAAACTGCGAAGATAATAATTACTCTCAAAAAACCGGCGGCCTTAAGCAAAATAAAGCCTGCGTCATAGCGGTTTTCGGCATAACCGGCGATCTGGCTCGAAAAAAAATAATACCGGCGTTATTTAATTTATTCGACATGGGCCTGCTTCACAAAAACACTCGTATAATAGGTATAGGCAGGCGCAAATATTCTAAAATTGAATATAACGAATATATTATAAACTCCGTCAATAAAAAACCGCCATGCAACGGCGAAAGCCGCAGTAAAGATATATGCAAAGAAAAAATCGAAAATTTCATAAAGATAAATAATTATCACGCGGCCGATTTTACCGATCCCGACGAATACGCCGGAATAAAGGAATCTTTAAAACTAACGGCCTCAAAAAATAAAATATGCGATTTTTTATATTATCTTTCAACGCCGCCTGCTAATTTCGATCAGATAATAACTTCGCTTCACCATTCAGGCTTATCCAAACCGGATTTTTTAGATATTTCATGCGCCGGCTCTTTCGTGCGAGTCGTCATTGAAAAACCTTACGGTTACGACATATCCAGCGCGCGCGCGCTAAACGAAAAAGTGCTCTCCATTTTCAACGAAGACCAGATATACCGCATAGACCATTATCTCGGCAAGGAAACCATTCAGAACATAATGGTATTCAGGTTTATCAACGGCATATTCGAACCGGTATGGAACCATAAGTATATAGACAGCGTGCATATTAAAGTTTACGAAACCGAAGGAATAGGCAGCCGGGCAAATTACTTCGATAAATCGGGAATAATAAGAGATATAATTCAAAATCATTCGCTGCAAATACTTTCAATGATAGCCATGGAGCCTTCGGCATCTATTGACGCAAACAGCGTCAGAAACGAAAAGTTAAAGGTACTTCAATCCATAAGACCTTTCGATACCGATAATCCCGGAGCGTCTATCGTAGCGGGCCAGTACGAAGCCGGAATTATCGGCGGCACACCCGTAAAAGGATACACCGGCGAAGATAATATAGATAAAAACTCGGCCACCGAAACTTTCGCGGCCATAAAACTTTTCATAGATAACTGGCGCTGGGCGGGAGTTCCCTTTTACCTCAGCGCGGCAAAGCGCATGCCGGAACGCTTGAGCGAAATAATAATAACTTTCAAACCGGCGCCGCATTTAATATTTAATAACCTTTGCGCTTCGCAGGAAGCCGTTTCAAATGAACTTACAATAAGAATTCAGCCGGATGAAGGCATTTCATTAAAAATATTCTGCAAGCGCCCCGGTTTTGAAACCCGGCTTCAGCCGGTATCGATGAACTTCAATTACTCGGCTTCATTCGATCAAAAGATGCCCGAAGCTTACGAACGTCTCATACTCGACGCGCTCAACGGCGACGCTACGCTTTTTATGCGCTCGGATGAAATAGAAACCGCGTGGAATTATATAACGCCGATTTTAAAATGCCTCGAGCAAAAACGAGTTAAGCTCGATAAGTATGCGGCGGGTTCGCCCGGCCCTGACCTCTGCGAATTTTTCGGACTGGATCTATGTTAGAAGTAAAATACGATAAAAATATTAACGAGTTGGAAAATATATTCGCTTCTTCCACGCTGAATTTAATACTTAAAAATAAAGCGGCCGGTAAAAAAACGGCCATAAGCTTAAGCGGCGGTAAAACGCCGGCTTCTTTTTATTCGCGCTTAGGCGAACTTTCAAATTCAAAATCATTCGCGGAAATAAACTGGGAAACCGTGTCTTTTTTCATGGGCGATGAAAGGCATGTTGCGCTCGATTCAAATGAGTCTAATTATAAAAACGCCTCGGACTCGCTCTGCTTTAATTCAAAAATACCGCGTGAAATTATTTATCCGCTAAATTTCGATTTATCAACGCCCTCGCTTATCGCGGCCGGTTATGAATCTGAAATCATTAAAAAAACCGGAGACTGCGCAATATTCGATTTATTGATACTCGGAATGGGCTCTGACGGCCA
This sequence comes from uncultured bacterium, assembly GCA_964436235.1. Classification (GTDB taxonomy): domain Bacteria; phylum Muiribacteriota; class UBA9980; order UBA9980; family UBA9980; genus UBA9980. Next base: position 78,549 of record CAYTCW010000002.1, on the reverse strand, counting down.
CACCGCGTCTTTATTTGAACGCACCGTTTACGAAACGCCGGAAAACATCGGACCGGATGGCTTATACGAGCCCGGCCACGCCGTTTTAAATGGAATAAATATCCGGGCCGGCAGCATTTTCATTTCTCATTTCGTCCCTAAATTATCGTCGGTACGATACAGCCTCACGATGAACTCTATTTTATCCGCCCGCCGTATTATAATGCTTGTAACCGGCCACGAAAAAACCGAAATTTTAAAAACGGCCATGAACGGTGAAAATAAAATAAATAAAATTCCGGCCGCCGCGTTATTTAAAGCCGCTAAGAACGCCGGGGCGCCTTTTATAACTTTAATCACTGATATCAAGCCTTTATAGCCGGCAGAATTCAGGCGTCATCATACCGTCTGAATTTATAAGGCGCTAATTACTCTATATAAATGCAATAAAACATTTGACAAATTATATCATTATTTAGTAAAATGATTTTTTACAGCAGCTTAGCTAAATTAGAAGGAGAAAATAAATGCCCCCCAAATTTTCAGAGCTGAAAGTGCTCTCGGATTCAGACAGGCGTAAAATACAAAAGCAGCGTGACGCCGAAAAAAAAATCACCGACGAAAAAAACGAACAGAAAGCCTTTAAAACTAAAATTATAGTGACTCTCATAAGTCTTTTCACCATAGCTGCGGTTTCTGTGATAATATATTTCGTCACAAATAAACGCACCGATGAAATACAGCAAAAACAGGCGAAACAAATCGAAATCAAATTTCCCGCCGGCGAAATTTTCAAATTCGATTCAATCACTAAAGTATGGGAAAAGCCGTCAACGCGCTTCGTCGAAGAAGGCGGAGGCATAAGGACCGGCAAAGGCGGAAATATAACTTTACTTCTTTCCAAAAACAGGCAGATGAAACTTTTTGAAAATTCAGAAGTCATGTTTAACACTATTTCACCTAATCCTGAAAGTATAGAATTTTTAAATATAAACGCTTTTTTTGCCAGAGGCGGCGCTAATTTTGAAATAGGCCCCGGACCCTGCACTCTGGATATAAATACCGAAATACTGACCGTTAAAATGCCTCAAAATTTCGCGGCCCTTTTTAAAATGCAGTACAAGAAAGTGAATAAGGTAGATTCGATAAGGATCGCGGTTAAATCAGGCAGAATACAGGTTTTAAATAAAAAAACGCAGAGCATTTACGATCTTGACAGCCTCAATGAAATGAGCATCGATAAAAATAATCAAATAACCGGCCCAACGAGGTTTCCAGCCTCATCGGAGGTATTTTAATTGAACTCAAAAGACGCTATCATTATAAAGGGCGCGCGGCAGCATAATCTTAAAAACATTTCAACCGACATACCAAGAAATAAATTCGTAGTGATAACCGGCCTGTCAGGCTCCGGTAAATCTACGCTTGCCTTCGACACGCTTTACGCCGAAGGCCAGAGGCGCTATATAGAATCTCTGAGCAGTTACGCACGTCAATTTTTAGGCCGCATGGATAAACCCGATGTAGATTCTATCGAAGGGCTTTCACCGGCTATTTCAATAGCGCAAAAATCCATATCGCACAATCCGCGCTCGACCGTCGGAACGGTTACTGAAATATACGATTATATGAGGCTTTTATACGCGCGCATAGGCGAAGCGCACTGCCCCGAATGTAAAATTCCCATACAAAAACAGACCGTTCAAGACATAGTGGATAAAATAATGGCCTATCCACAGGGAACCAAACTGCGGATACTCGCGCCGATAGTCCGCTCAAGAAAAGGCCAGTTTCAGGACATGCTCGCTAAAATAAAAAAAAGCGGCTATACCCGTGTGAGAATCGATTCTATCGAATACGAAGAAGATTTCCTCAGCGTTAATATCGATAAAAATAAAAAGCACTCCATCGAAGTTATAGTCGACAGGCTCGTAGTCAAGCCCGAGATAGGCAACCGCCTGCCCGCCTCCATAGAAACCGCCATAAAATTAGGCGAAGGTTTGGTAATAATAGATAAAATAGGCGATAAAGAAGAAGTTTACTCCGAAAATTACGGCTGCACTAAATGCGGCTTTTCTCTTTCGGAAATAGAGCCGCGCATTTTTTCGTTCAACTCGCCCCAGGGCGCCTGCCCGCAATGCCACGGCCTTGGCTCTAAAATGGAAATAGACCCCAACCTTTTGATACCGGATAAAAATAAAAAGTTAAAAGACGGCGCCATAGCGCCTTTCAAAGGCCAGTCAAATTTTTTCTGGAAGATGCTCGCCCAGGTGGCCGATCATTATAAATTCACGCTCGACACGACCTGGAACAAGCTCAATATCAGACAGCAGGAAGTTCTTTTATACGGCACGGGCGACGAAGACATAAAATTCAATATGACCTTCGGCAATAACGGCTCCTACACTTATAATAAACCCTACGAGGGAATAATACCGCTGTTAGAAAGGCGCTACGAGCAGTCACAATCCGAATCGGTAAGAGCAGAGATAATGAGCTATATGAGCATGATAAAATGTCCGGCCTGCGCCGGTAAGCGCCTGAAAAAAGAAGTGCTGTCAATATTGATCAACGGCTCGTCGATAATGGATGTGGCTTCTAAATCCATTAAAGAAGCCAAAGAATTTTATTTAAATGTGGAATTAAACCCGCGCCAGGTGTTAATAGCGCGCGAAATATTAAAAGAAATCAATTCGCGCCTCGAATTTTTACTTCATGTCGGCCTCGATTATCTTTCACTCGACCGCGCGGCGTCCACTTTGTCAGGCGGCGAAAGCCAGCGCATTAATCTTGCCTGCCAGATAGGCTCCGGATTAGTCGGGGTTCTGTATATACTCGACGAACCTTCCATCGGCCTGCATCAGCGCGATAACGAAAAACTGCTCAAAACGCTCAACCATCTGCGCGATCTCAATAACACTTTAGTAGTGGTAGAACACGACGAACAGACTATTTTATCGGCCGACCATGTTATAGATATGGGGCCGGGCGCGGGAGAATACGGCGGCAATATAGTTTTTTGCGGAACTCCTGAAATGATGGTTAAAAAAGGCGATTCGCTCACTTCAAAATATTTAAGAAGAGACCTTGAGATAAAAGTGCCGAAATCCAGGCGCGAAATTAAAAACGGCGCTAAAATCGAGATAAAAGGCGCAAGGGAAAACAATTTAAAAAATATAAGCGTTTCGATACCTCTCGGCAAGTTTACCTGTATAACCGGCGTATCGGGTTCCGGCAAATCAACTTTAATAAACGAAATATTATATAAGCACTTAATGAAACACTTTTACTCCACGCGCATTAAATCGGGCGAATGCGATTCGATAACCGGCTTAGATAAAATAGACAAAGTGATCGACATAGACCAGTCGCCTATAGGCCGCACGCCCCGTTCTAACCCGGCAACTTATATAAATGTTTTTAACAACATACGCGAGCTTTTCGCTCTTACCGCCGAGGCCAGGGCCCGCGGCTACACGGCTTCACGCTTCAGTTTCAACGTCAAGGGCGGCCGCTGCGAAGCCTGCGAAGGCGACGGCATCATTAAAATAGAAATGCAGTTTTTATCCGACGTTTATATTGAATGCGAGCAATGCCGCGGCAGCAGATATAACCGTGAAACTCTCGAAATAAAATACAAAGGCAAAAACATATCTGAAATACTCGCCTCGCCCGTAGATGAAATGGTTGATTTTTTTTCAAATATACCGCAGATATACCGCAAGATAAAATGCCTCCAGGACGTGGGGCTCGGCTATATAAGACTGGGTCAGAGTTCTACCACGCTTTCCGGCGGCGAAGCGCAGAGAATAAAATTAGCGTGCGAATTAGCTAAAGTATCTACGGGAAACACGCTTTATCTTCTCGACGAACCGACGACAGGACTTCATTTCGCCGATATTCACAGGCTGATAGAAGTTTTAGCGAGGCTCGTGGACGCAGGAAACAGCATCGTAGTAATAGAACATAATCTCGACGTAATAAAAATGGCCGATCATATAATAGATTTAGGCCCTGAAGGCGGAAACGAAGGCGGATTTGTAGTCGCTTCCTGCACTCCCGAAGAACTCGTCAAAGTTAAAAATTCATATACCGCAAAATTTTTAAAAAATTATCTCGGCTCCCGCCCGGCCCCCGCGGCGGCGGCAATAACGGCATCTATAAAAACGGAAACGGCGGCGCCGGTTAAATTAAAAAAAGCAAAAGGCAAGGCTTGATAAATGCACTCAGAAGTTTTCAACATCTTAAACGATGACGAATTCGCCAGTTTTATATGCACCGAATGTGAAGGCATTTTCGATAAAAAATCTGATAATTGCCCCAAATGCAAGACTGCTGGTACTATCGTCAAAATAGAGATAACCCCGAAACTTTATGATGAAGATTTCGGCCTTTTCGACGACGCCGAAGACTGCTTTCAGATGGATGGTTCGGGCCCGTGCCAGTTGGTTTCAGCTTCGAAAGCGGGCGTCAGGCTCGAAGACGATCAATTCGAAATTAAAATAAGGTCATGTTCGAGCGGCATAAACGAATTCGATTCTTTATTCGGAGATAAGGCCATTATGGGCACCCTCAATTTGTTTATAGGCGCGCAGGCAAGCGGAAAAACGGCATTTTTCATCAAAATAGCCGAAGGATATTCTAAAAGCGGCCATAAAACGCTTTACGTTTCTTCCGAAGAATCCAGCTGGCAGATTACCGACAGGCTTCAGCGAATGAATATCAACGCGCCTAAATTATTTTTGAGCCAGGCAAACGACATGGATTTCGTTTTAAATGAAATTAACAGTCACAAGCCTGATGTAGTATTTTTAGATTCGATGTCCGGATTTTTCAGAAAACATATAGACGCCATACAATCTTCGAATATTCAAATCCGCGAATGTGCCGCGGAACTCGCTAAAATCGCGAAGGAAAAAAATATTACGATCTTCGCCGTGGCAAACAATGTCAGTTCATCTACCGTGCACGAATTTGAAATGATATCTTATTTTTTCGACTCTATTTTACATTTCGAACCCCTGCTCAATAACGTAAAACTGGCGCGCGTCAAAAAAAACCGCAATTCCCACTCCGAAGCCGTATCTCTATTTTATTCCGACCACAACGGTTTGAGGCCCTTATCTAAAACCGAATACGAAACGATTTCAGGCCGGGCGCCCGTCAATGAGAACGACGGTTACAGTATAGGCAAAATAAGTTGTTATTACGACGAATGCGGAATAGATATGTACAACGAGCTCGAATCGATAGTCGGCGGATTTTCTCTTGCGGCCCCGCGCTGGAATATATCTTCGGGTATAAAACATGACGCTTTCGAAACGGTGGCCATGATAGTCGAAAAATATAATGAAATCAATCTGCACGATAAAAATATTAACATAAGGCTTAAAAGCCCGGCTCACATAACCAACGAAGATTTCAACCTTTCCATAGCGGCCTCGATCGTTTCAAGCTACTATAATATAGCCGTGTCTAACCAGGCTTTATTCATAGGCGGAATCGACTACAGCGGCGAGATAACGCCGGTAAAACTTAATGACAGGCAGCTTGGCAGCATAGAAAATTCGGGTTTTAAAAATATCATATCCTCAAATTTAAAAAAAGAAAACTTTGAAAACCATTCAGGTAAAGTTAATTTTCATAATATTCAAAATATTAAATATCTCCGCGAATTACTATCGAGCCTGTCTTTAGAGGCTGAAAAAACAAAGCGTTAGCTATATCACCAATACGGTCAGCGGTCCTTTTAAAAGTTCTGTTAACCGCTCTATTTAATATATTCAATAATCAAAATATTTTTAATATTAAGGCAGTCATTGACTTTTTTTCATTTTTTTTTTAAAAACCCCTTGACTTTAGCGAAAAACTTTTATATAATGAAATTACCAAATAAAATTAAAGAGGTGTTTTACAGTGAACAAAGCAGATCTCATCGATGCTATCGCAAAAGACGTTTCTATCGCAAAAAGCGCAACGGCTAACGTTATCGACTCCTTTATCGAAACAGTAAAACGTTCGCTCAAAAAAGGCGAAAAAGTTACATTAATGGGTTTCGGTTCCTGGGAAGTTCGCGAGAGAGCCGCACGCGTTGGCAGAAATCCTCAGACCGGCAAAGAAATCAAAATCAAAGCGAAAAAAGTTCCTAAATTCAATCCCGGAAAAGAATTAAAAGAAGCCGTTGCAAAATAATTTTGCTTAGCATTAGAGATTCTTTTTGAATTTTATCAAAAGCTCCCGTCGTTTTTTACGGCGGGAGTTTTTGTTAATCCGTTCATTTATTTATTTGATTATTAATTATTACCGGCATTAATTTTAAATGGCATTTATATACATTTTTATTAAATTTGATTTTATTACGATATTATGTTATCATGTAACTCATCAATAAATGATTATCTAAATTTTAAATATAGTTCAGGGGTAAGTTTTTATATGCCTTCTATAGCTAAATTATTAAATCCAAAATTAGTGGCGTTAAATATAAAGGCGGCGGAAAAATCATCCGCGATATCGTCTTTATGCGAGTTAATATCGCAAAATATTAAATGCGACCCGGAAGGTCTTTACAACACCATAATGAACCGCGAAAGCCTCCAGTCAACGGCCGTAGGCCACGGCGTCGCGCTTCCCCACGCCCGCTGCGAAGTAGATACCTTTATAGTAGCGGCGGCGGTCAGCGAAAAAGGAATGGATTTTAATTCAATCGATAACCTGCCGGTAAATTTAGTTTTTTTGATTATTTCTCCTAAAAACGAAACTTCGAGTTATCTTCAAATGCTTTCTCAAATAGCCGCATTACTCAACAATGAAAAGGTAAGAAACGAACTTATCGCGGCGAAAACGCCTGAAGAATTTATCGATATAATCAAGAAAAATGAAAGAAGGTAACGGATATTGCTTGTAAAAGAATTTATGAGAACTGAATTCAGAACGGTCGCTGAAGCTATGCCCATACCCGAATTAGCGAAGCTTTTCGTTACCGAAAAAGAAGAAGGCTATCCGGTGGTCAACAATCATCAGGAAATAGTGGGCTTCGTCACGGTACGCGACCTTTTACAAGTTTTTCTGCCAAATTACATAAGAAATATTTCAGATTTTTTCGATTATTCTGACAATTTCGGGTATCTCGAAATATTTTATATGCGCGGCAAAGGAAATTTATTTATAGTTGAAGACATAATGAATTACAACGTGCTTGCCATAAGCGGTGAAGCTTCGCTCACAAAAGCTCTTGTAATGATGTTTTTAAATAAAATTAATATGCTGCCGGTATTGCGCGGTCCTAAAATACTCGGCGTTATTAAACAGCGCGATATAATATCGGTGCTTTTTGAAGGAAGCTAAAAATTGGAACAGGTTTCTTTTTCATGGCTTGTATATGCAATAATGCTCATAATGATCGCCGCTTCAAGAATGCACAAATCAGTTATAGCGATGACGGCGGGCGTGATTTTTTTTATTTCAAGATACGTTACCGTCGACGACGTAACCAAGTACAGTCTTATAAACCTCGACTTTATAATCACCATAACCGGCATGTCGATTATAGCCAGTTTTATGAAGCACTCCGGCATATTCCAATTTTTAGTTCTTAAAGCCGTCAGAAAAAGCGAATGGAACCCCGATTTATTGACCAGAAATATCTGTATCGTGATATTAGCGCTATCCGCTTTTTTTTGCGACAGGATAGCGGTTGTTTTGATGTTTCCGATAGTCGCATTCATTTTCGATTCGCTCGATCTCGAATTCAACAACACCATAATGGGAGCTCTTAATTCCGCTTCTTTAGGCGGCATTCTGCTTTCGATCAGCGGCGCGGAGGTAATATTGATATCTACAGCCGCCGGTATAAGTTTTATCGATTATCTATATTTTATAACCCCCGCCCTGCTTGTTGTTTTCTTTCTATATGTACTTTATATGCAATTTTTCATGCGCGGCGAAAATAACAACGACATAAAAACCGCGGACGTTTCTTTAATTAAATTCAACGAAGAAATGGCTATATCAGGGCCCAATCTTTTTTCAAAACTGCTTTTAATTTTAATTTCCACTATAACCATGCTTTGTTTTTCAAAAATTTTAGGACTCTCCGATTCGGTTATAATCATAACCGGCGCCGCGCTTTTATTTTTAACCATAGAACTCGAACCCGACAAGGTTTTAAAAGAGATAAAACTTAATATTTTCTTTTATATATTGGGCCTGCAGATAGTAGCCGCAGCTTTTTACAAGTATCATATATACGAAACTTTGGCCGAACAATTAATTATTCTTTTCGGTTTTAACGGATTTTACATCTGCGTATTCATCCTGGTATCGGGCGCCTTATTATCGCTTGCCTTTGGAAGGCTTTCGATGAGTTTCCTTTTTATTCCGGTTATTTCAATATTGGTAAAACTCGGCCTGCAACCTATGGCGCTTTATTCGTCATTCGTTTTTTCGATGGCCTTCGCGCGATCACCTACGATGCTGCGCGAAATACCTAAAGTATTAAAAAATACTCACATAGAAGAAAAGCGCGTCTGGGAGCATTATTTTAAATTATTCAAAGAAACCGCGGCTATATATTTCATGTGTTTCGTGTGGTTCGTTTTATACGTATATCTCAGATTTTTTTATAACGCTTAAAATACAGGCGGCATCGCTATAAGCGATTTTAATAGTTAAAAAAGGCGGGTGATATATGTTCAAAGATTTTAATATACAAAATTTCGGAGCGCAGGATCAAAAAGAAACTGCCGTATCTTCGAAAGTAGTTTTTTTTCCGCTAAAATCCCCCGCAGAAAATAAAAACTTTAATATGCTCGCCCGCGTGCTGCCTAAATATATATCCATGCGCCTCGAGCGTTTTAATATTTTCGAGATATTTTACGTATATTTTTTAAATAAGAACGAAAACGGCGAAAACGACGTATTGATATCTCTTCCCGACAATCTTTGCGACGAAAAATTCATAGACGAATATCTTACCAAGCTGAATATAGCCTGTGACATAGCTTTTTACGGCTATATAAAACCCGGTCCGGGCGGAGGCGAAGAAGAAATTGAAATAGAAATCAGGTCATATTTAAAAAAATCAAATCAATCCGCCATAATTTATTCGGATATTTTTAATATAAAACAAATCAATCACAAAGCCGGCGAGATATCTAATAAAATATCATTAGCCTCCGATTACGAGGGCGAATGCCTTACAAGCGAAGAGCACGAATCGCTGCGCAAATGCGAAACAGATTCTTTCGAGGCGCTTTACGATTATTTCGAAATAATAGACGCGCTCACTTTAAGAAATCCTTATACTCCTTTACCCGAATCCCTTGTAGAAGAATGTTTCGAGGCGCTTAAAGGCGATAAAAATTTCATTTATCTAATAGACGCCATAGCTTTTATATGCGACGATTTTTTAAGGTTCAATATGACCGATAAAGCGCTGTGGATATGCGATGAAACTATTAAAATTTCCGGCTCCGCTTATAAAATTTATCTCGGCAAGGCTAAAATACTCCTTAATTCAAACGATATCGAAGGCGCGTTTAAAACTCTGCGTGAATGCCTCGACATTAATCCCGATATAGGCGACGTCGCTTATAATTTCGGCAAATTAGCCCTGAGCATACAAAAAAACGAAGACGCCAGATTCGCTTTTAATAAAATGATCGAATGCGGCTATAACGCGTCGGCCGCCTATGATAATCTCGGCGTAATGGCAGCCGCGGAAAATAAAATAGAGCAGTCGATAAATTTCTGGCATAAAGCAATAGAATTCGAACCTTCTAAAGTATCAGCATATACTAATCTTGCCCGCGCATATATAGA
>CAYTCW010000002.1:63333-68648 GCA_964436235.1 uncultured bacterium | reverse complement strand
AGCGAAATGACCGATAAATGCTGGCAGTCATATTTTTTAAGCGGAATAGCCCTGAGAAAACTTAAAAAAATTGACGAAGCCGAGCAAAATTTTTTAAAATCGGCCCAGATAAATCCTAAATTCGCCGACGCCCAGAACGAGCTCGGACTCATTTATCTTTCAAAAGGCATACTGGATGAAGCTTTAATGCTTTTCAACAATTCCGTTTCACTCGCGCCCTCAAACGCCGGATTCATGTGTAATTTAGGGCTCTGCCTCATTGAAATGAAAAATTATGAACAGGCCCGAAACACTTTTTACAAAGCTAAATATTTAAATCCAAATGATACAAAAATCGACGAATGTATGAATTTTTTAAATAAACGCTCAGACGCTCCTGAAGCGAATAATAAAGCCGGATTAAAAGGCTTTTTAAATAAAATAAAAAATTTATTTAAAAAATAATGATATTTTTTTAGTAAATAATAAAAAAAATGTTGTAAATAATATATAGTTTGTGATACAATTACATTTAATTATTAAAAATATAAAAATAATTATTTAATTAAGGAGCTGTATCATGAAAAAAGGCGTTTGCGCAACTAAAGGCAGAGAAGATATAATAGCTAAAAGGTATAAAGAAATAAGCGACATAGTCAAAAAAAATTCATCTGATAAAGTTGAGAAAGTAATTAAAAAAATAGCTGATATTTCCAGAAGCGCCTGGTATAAATGTGTATCAAAAGGCCCAAGAAGAGGCCTGGTATCGAATTCCGTAATATCAAAATTCGCTAAATTCTCAGGCCTGTCCGAAGATATTTTTTCAGGTAAAATAGATTTTACTGCCGAAGATAAAAAAATCCTCGGCGATAAAATAAAAGAAGTATTCGGAAAAGAAAAAGCCGATAAAAAAGAAATGAAGAATAAACAAGATAAAACTAAAAGAAAGTACAATAAAAAGATAAAAAAAGATGATAAAACAGATAAAGCCGATAAAAAAATCGTTTCAGCTGAAAAATCTTTATCACCGGTCAAAATCAAAAGACAGTATAAAAAAAGAATTAAAGAAGACGGCGGATTCAAATCCGCGGTTGAATTAGCCGAAATGTCTAATGAAATAACCGAAACGCCTTTCATATCATCTGAAAAACCTGCTGAAACAGTTAAAATCAAAAGGCCGTACAACAAATCGGTTAAAATGCCCGTTGAAATAGTTAAAGAAAAAAGACCGTATAACAAATCCGTAAAAACGCAAAACGGTTTATCGGTTAATAAACTAAAAGAGTTCGCTTCTGAAATAGAAGGATTAAAAGATATAAAACAGCTCGAATCGATATCGGAAATTTTAGAAAAATTATCTAAGATAACCGAAAAAAAGATAGATTTCGTTTCAGCTTTAGAAGAATTGTAATTTAGATTATCATCTAAAATATTCTCAAATAAGCAGTTTAATATATTTTAAATTAATTGATAATTTAATGTGCCGCTTTGTTAATTGCGGCACATATTTTTTATAGGTCTTTTTCATAATTACAGGGTAAGTTTCAATACCAAATAACTTAATCATAAAAAGGCGGATAGTATTTAAATTATGGATAATCAAAATATCGAAGAAATTAAAATCGACCCGAAATCTTATTTTAAAAAAGCGGGATGGATTTTATGGATAATTCCCGTAATTCTTATCGTACTTTTATTTATTTTCATACCTTTAATACAATCTAAAATAACTAAAAACAGTGCCGGAAAGCCTGTTTTTGTCGTATCACAGGGTTTTGGAAAAGTAGAAAACGTTTTCGTTAAAAAAGGAGATTTTATCGAGCCGGGAAAAGAGCTCTGCAGCTTCATGGCAACCGATACCGACGGAAGCGTTCCGGCTTCAGATACCGGTGAAATAGCCGTGGATATAACGGTTAAAACCGTCGAAGGAAGGCAGTTCGACGATATGGTCGAGCTTCCCGGAGTAATCAGCGCCTATACCGAAGCTAATTTATCGGCGCAGGTTTCAGGAAAGATACTTGAATTTTCGGTTAAAGAAGGAGATTTAGTTAAAAAAGGGGATTTAATAGTTAAAATAGACAGACGCGATTATCAAATAGCGCTTAACCGCGAAGGAGCCGAGTTCGAATTTTCTAAAAACGAATTCAACCGCTCGGAACAGCTGCTGAAAAGCAATGCTATTAATTTATCCAACCATGAATCTAAAAAAAATGAATATCTTATCAAGCAATCAGCTTATGACAACGCTAAATTAGCTTTTGAAAGATGCGAGATAGCCGCGCCTTTCGACGGAATAGTCGATAAAAAATTCTCGGAAGCCGGTGAAATAGCATCGCCCGGCATGCGTTTAGCTAAAATTATAGATATTTCAAAAGTAAAGGTAAACGTGGGCATACCTGAAAAAGATATAGCGCACGTAAGAGGATTAAAAAATATAAAATTCAGCGTGCCGTCGCTCAATAATAAAGAATTCAGCGGCGAGTTCAAAAATATAGTAATATCGATGATCGACGTGGCTAAAGTGTATCCGCTTATAATCGAAGTGGATAATTCGTCGCGCGATTTATTACCCGGCATGATAGTTAAATCTAAAATCATCCGCGCTTCTTATCAAAATGCCGTACTGCTGCCTATTTTTTCAGTTATTCCCGGTGACGATGAATATTATACTTATGTAATAAACTCCGGCAGGGCTGAAAAACGCGTTTTAAACATAGGCTCGTTTCAGGATAAAAGCGTTCATATAACTCAAGGCCTGAAACCGGGCGACATGCTTATAGACAAGGGAAATAAGCTCGTTACGCACGGCTGTAAGGTTAGAGTGGTTAACTAAGCCTTTTATAAAAGGAGAATAAAGTGTATTTAAGCGATTTATCGATAAAAAACCGGGTAAGCGTTTTCGTTCTATCAATTATCATAGCTGTCTTCGGTTTTATAAGTTACGTCAAACTGCCTCGTGAAAGCGCACCAGACGTTAAAATCCCATACGTTTTCGTTTCGACTTCATATCGCGGCGTAGCGCCCGGCGATATAGAAACCTCCATAACCATTAAAATAGAAGAAAAACTCAAAGGCGTTAAAAACGTTAAAAAAATAAAATCTAAATCGAGCGAAGGCGCAAGTCTTATCGTAGTAGAATTCGTCACCGGCACGGATATTGACGACGCAGTCAAATGGGTCAAAGACAAAGTCGATATGGCAAAGCGCGAACTGCCGTCCGATCTCGAAGACGATCCTTCGGTTTTTGAAGTTAATATATCTGAAATGCCTATTTTAGTGCTTGCGGTTTCAGGCAATATGGGCCTGCGCGAGCTTAAAGAAACCGCTAAAGGCATAAAAGAAGATATAGAAGGCATACAGGGCGTTCTTGAAGTGGAGCTCGCCGGCGGCCGTGAGCGCGAAATACATATAGAAGTCGATCCCGATCTTCTTGCCGGAAATGGAATACCTTTCACCTCACTTTACTCGAGCATATCTTCAGAAAATCAGAACGTGTCGGGCGGTAATATAGCCATGGGCGACGGCCGTTATCAGGTGCGCGTTCCCGGAGAATTTAAAAATATCGAAGAATTCAATAATTTAATAGTAACCGTTATTAACGGCTCGCCCGTTTATTTAAGCGATATAGCCATGATAAGCGATTCGTATAAAGATATAACCAGCAATTCGAGTTTTAATTTTAAAAATTCAGTCAATCTATACGTCAAAAAACGCGCCGGCGAAAATATCATCAAAATAGTCGATCAGACGCTTTCAATGCTTGAAGATAATAAAGCCGCGCTTCCTCAGGGCGTTACTATAACAAAAATTATGGATCGCTCCAAAGAAGTCCGCATGATGGTAGATGATCTTGAAAACAACATATACACGGGTCTTGTGCTTGTAATCGCCGTTCTTATGTTCTCGATGGGTCTCAGAAACGCTTTTCTGGTAAGTATTTCAATACCGCTTTCAATGCTGCTCAGTTTTATAATATTAAGGGCTATGAATATCACTTTAAATATGGTAACCCTTTTCAGCCTCATATTAGCGCTTGGAATGCTCGTAGATAACGCTATCGTTATCATCGAAAATATTTACCGCTTCATGGGCCAGGACATTCCGAGAGTCAGAGCGGCTATGCTTGCTACCAGCGAAGTGGCTATGCCGGTTATTATGTCCACTTTAACTACGGTAGTAGCCTTTCTTCCGCTTTTATTCTGGCCGGGAATAATGGGCGAGTTTATGTTTTACCTGCCGGCTACTTTAATAACCACTCTCGTTTCATGCCTTTTCGTAGCACTTATTATAAATCCGGTATTCGGATCGGTTTTTATGAAAGTTAAAAATCAGGTCGCCGATAATGCCGCAATCGACGAAAATAAAATTTTAGAAGCCGGCGAAAAACCCATCCATAATTATGGTTTTATAATATCGACCTACGGCTTCTTTTTGAAACTCGCTTTAAACGCGCGCATCGCCGTTTTGTTATCGGCCGTTCTTACTTTAGTGATTTGTTTCTGTTTCTGGCTTTACCGAACGGGAATTGAAAGGCCGGTCGAATTTTTTCCATCTATGGATCCGACGACATGCTACGTTAATATAGAACCGCCTGAAGGCACCGATATGAACACTCTTCAGGAAGTGGCCGACGAGATTGAAAAAAGAATAGTATCTTTTGAAAACATACCGGAAAAATTCAGGACAGATCTTGCCAAAGCTCCTGTTTTAAGCGATTCCAAATTAAAAGAATTCAATAAATTCAAAAAAGAGCAGGGAATCGAAAATGAAAAAGCCGTAAGCGATCTTTTAACCATCCGCCACGTTTACTCAAAACTTACAAGCGTCACCAGCGGCGGGGTGGGCGGTTTCGAACAGAATTCACCAAATCATATAGGAATTCAATTCCACGATTTCGAAGGCCGCGTCGAATCATCGAAAGATACAATGGACAGGATCCGCGAAAGATTAAAAGGGATAGCGGGCGTTAATATATTTTTAGCCGAAAACCAGGAAGGCCCGCCTACCGGACCGCCTATCAACATTGAAATTTCCGGCGATAATTTCGAGGCGCTCGGCATGATATCCGATAAAATAAAAGAAGTGCTTAAAAACATACCGCACGTAAAAGATATCGAAGACGATTACGTAAAGGGAACGCCTAACTTCGAATTCGTCGTTGACCGCAAAAAAGCCGGAATGTACGGTCTCACCGTCGGCTCTATCGGAAGCGTCATTAAAACCGCCATTAACGGCTGGAAAGTATCGACTTACCGTGAAGGAAACGACAGTTACGACATCGTAATTAAAATGAAAAACGCCTACAGGCGCGATATCGATTTTTTTAAAAAACTATT
>CAYTCW010000002.1:43246-63233 GCA_964436235.1 uncultured bacterium | reverse complement strand
CTTTTATCGCTTGGCGGAGCATTTCTCGGCCTCGGCATATCAAATATACCTTTCGGCATAATAATGACGGGTATCGGCATTATATCGCTCGCGGGAGTCGTCGTCAATAACGCTATAGTACTTATCGATTATATCAATCAGCTTATCGGGCGCGGTTACGAGCTCACTGAAGCCGTTGTTTTCGCCAGCCAGACAAGATTTAGGCCCGTTCTTCTTACGGCGGTAACTACCATCCTCGGTCTGCTACCGATGATAACCGGAGTATCTTACGATTTCAAGCGGATGAAACTGCTCACTTCGTCGGAATCCACTTTCTGGTGGTATTCGATGGCCGTGGTAGTTGCTTATGGACTGGCTTTTGCCACAGTGCTTACTCTGATAGTAGTGCCGGTTCTGTACCATATAATCACCGACGCTAAAAACAGGATCGCTAAATTGTTTTCTTAATAAGCGGCTGTAATGCCTGAATTAACTGAATTAAATAATAAAAAAATACGGTGAAAATAAATGGCTAACGAAGCTAAACCCTCTAAATCAATAGGATACGTAGTCGCCGCAATAATGTTTATTTACGCGGCTTATGCGTTTTATTTCATAATCAAGGCGGTTAATTCATATAAAGGCCGGGCTGAAGGAATTATCACTAAAGTCGAAAGTTCCTTCATCCCCGGCAATCACATCTATGTAAGCCAGTTCAATAATCTGGTAAAATATGAATTCAGCGATGAAAAAGGCAATAAAATCAAAGGCGAGGCTAATTCGATGATGCTCGCCTTTGAAAAAGTTAATTCGAAAATACTGATATACTACGACCGGAATTCGCCTTCCGACAGCGTGCCGTATAAAACTTTATACGGCTACGCGGCCGCGGGGATAACACTGGCGGTCATAGCCTCTATTTTGCTTAATTATATCACCAGACTACCTTAAACGATTTTTATAATATGAGCTAAACTTTAAATTATCTTTTAACCTTATATACCAGAGTCTCACCATCCTTCAGTTATTATTAAATTATAACCTCCAATCCGATTTTAATTAATAAACAGTTGCAAATAATAATTTTATTTGTTAGAATAATTTTATTAAATTCAGTTGATTTAATTATCAATTAAACTTAACTAAATTATATAACTTTTTTATTTTCACTTATTTCAAAACAGGATTTAAACAATTAATTCAATTAATGAGGTGTTTTATGAGATTTTTAACATCAATTATCATATTATTGATGGTTTTTATAATTTCGGCCGGCCCCGCGCATTGCAAAATAAATATCATCGGCACCTGGGGAGGCGTCGAACTCGATAATTTTCTCAAGGTATGCGAAGCATCGAGCGTGGAGGTAAGTTTTGAAACCACGAGGGACCTCGACGCCATAATAGAAACGCGCGCCGGCGGCGGCAATCTTCCGGACGCCGCTATAATCCCGAACCCCTCGAAAGTCCGCGACTTAGCTAAACGCGGCATCATCAAGCCGTTATCATTTTTGAATAAGGAAGAGATGATAAATAAATATTCAAAAAAATGGACGGATATGGGATGTTTTGCCGGAAAGATCTACTGCGTGTTTTATAAGGTGACAAATAAATCGCTTATATGGTATAATCCCGAACAATTTTCCGCAATGGGCCTGAAAGTGCCCGTGAACTGGAATGAACTCGTCGCGCTGAGCGATAAAATAAGTTCGAAAGGGACGCCCGCCTGGTCTATCGGCGCGGATATCGGCTGGCCGTTAACCGACTGGATCGAAAATATAATAGCTAAAAACTACGGCGGCGAATTTTATCAAAGCTGGGTGGACCACGATATCGCATGGACGCATGCCGATATAAAAAACGCCTTCAGGATATGGGGACAGATCGTAGATAAAGACGAGAATCTTTATGGTAAAAGAAGCGGGAGCCTGGCTGAAACTTTTCAAAAAGCCTCATTCGCGGTATTCAAGCAGCCGCCGGAGGCGATGATGTACTGCGGCGCGGACTTCATGGGCGGCATAATTTCAGAAGGCGTGAGCGGATTAAAGCCGGACATAAACATTTCTTTTTTTGCGTTCCCGGCGCCGGCGGAATCTAAAACATCGCCAATAGTAGTCGGGGCGGACGCCATCGTTTTATTCAGGCAGGGAGCTGAGGCCGAAAAACTCGTTAAATTCCTCACAAGCGCGCAAGCCCATAAAATATGGGCCGGGCGCGGAGGTTTCATATCGCATAACAAGGACGTCGATTTAAATATTTATCCGGACGAGCTTTCTAAAAAATCGGCGCGGATGGTATGCGAAAGCGATGATATCGTATTCGACGCCTCGGATATGATGCCGCCGGCCGTCGGAAATCGCGGCGGCTTCTGGGACGCCTGCAAACGGTATTTGAAAAACCCTCAGGACTTAGACAAAATACTTGAAGATATGGAAAAACTGGCCGAACAGCATTATTAAATTTGTTTTCTTATCAGTCGGATGAATAAAAACATTAAACACCTGCAAAAAGGACATGACGTGAAAAAAATTGAACCACGAACTTATCTGTGGCTGCTCCCGGCGTTCGCATTGATATTTTTTTTCATAATACTGCCTTCGGCCGAAACCGTTTTTATCAGCCTTCATAAAAAACAAAATACGAGCGTTAAAAGTTTAAAAGACGCCATAATCAAGGCGATAGAACGCACGGGCGGCGTAAAACCTTCCGGGCGGTCGCGGCTTGATAAATGCGGACAGTACGGAACGGCGATCGAAGAAATATGTTCCGGCCTTCAAATCGATCCGGCGGCCGCCGGAATAAGCGGCGAAAACACGGTCCAGGAAGCGGCTGAAATTATAGCCGCGGCGGCTGAGAGCGGAGGTGGCAAAAAAAGCGCGTTTGCGCCCGTTGAAAACTATAAAGAGACTTTTTCCGACCCGCAGACGGTCGCGGCGTTAAAAAACAACCTTCTGTGGATAGTATTATTCACTTTCGCAACCGTCGCGGGCGGGCTTGTTTTAGCCGCGCTATTTGAAACGGTCCGCTGGTCGGCCGCCGCAAGGACGCTCGTTTTTATGCCTATGGCGCTTTCTTTCGTCGCCGCCGGAATAATATGGGCCTTTATTTTCGATCACAACCCGACGATCGGGACCGTCAACGCCCTGATGAGATCGGCGCACGCGATAATTTACGGCGCCGGGGCCGCTTACGAAGCGAAGGCTTTCCTTGCCGACCCGCAAACGGTCAATTACGCGCTCATAATCGCCGGAATATGGATGTGGACGGGATTTTGCGTCGTTATCTTCACCGCGGCCCTGAGGGCGGTGCCGCGCGAAATCATCGAAGCGGCGGTCATAGACGGCGCAAATCCGCTGCAGATATTTTTTCATATTAAAATACCGGCGATCCGGCCTGCCTTAATGCTGGTTTCAACCACGATGCTGATAAACGTGCTGAAGATATTCGACATAGTTTATTCGGTCACGGGCGGCGGGCCGTTCGGCTCGAGCGAGGTGCTGGCCACCAGAATGTACAGGTCGGCTTTTATAGAAGGCAGTTACGAGCAGGCTTCGGCTATAGCGGTGGTGCTTCTTCTGGCGACGGTGCCGCTGGCTATAATTAACTGCCGCGGCGGAATTACAGCTGAATAACGGAATACGAATGAAAAATAAAAGTTATTTTAATTTTAAAAATTACAAAATTTTATTTCTGAATTTAACCGTAGCCGCGATCGCGATTTTATGGTTTATTCCTACGCTGGCGCTTTTGATAAGTTCTTTGAGGAACCAGAACGAAATATATTCATCGGGCTGGTGGAACTTTTTAATCGATTCCCGATCTTTCACTTTTGATAATTATAAATCGGTAATATTCCAGGGAGGGATCGGCACAGCTTTTGTCAATTCGCTCATAATAACGGGACCCGCGGTGCTGCTTACCGTTCTGCTATCCGCCATGGCAGCGTTTCCTCTGGCGTTTTTAAAAATAAACGGAAGGGGCGTCATTATTTTAACGATAGTAGCGCTTCAGGCCGTGCCCGTTCAAATAACGCTTATACCGGTGCTCAAAATGCTCAATTCGCTTAATTTATCCGGAACTTTCCCCGCGGTCTGGCTCGCGCACGCGGCATACGGCATACCTTTTTCCGTTTATCTGCTGAGGAACTTTTTCATTTCGATACCGTTTTCGCTGATAGAAGCCGCCATGATCGACGGCGCGGGCCGCGTTCAGATATTTTTCAAGATAGTCCTGCCGCTTTCGATGCCGGCTATAGCCTCGCTCGCCATCTTTGAATTCCTGTGGGTGTGGAACGATCTTCTGGTAGCCCTGGCCTACCTCGGAGGAAGCGAAAGTGTTGCGCCTCTCACCGTAAAAATAACGAGTATGAAAGGATCACTCGAATCTGGCTGGCATATAATGGCCGCATCTGCTTTCATTTCGATGATCCTGCCGCTCGCCATATTTCTTTTTTTTCAAAGATACTTCATAAGCGGCATCACCGCCGGCGCGGTAAAACAATAAAAAAAATATATAAAATGTCAATACAAAATCGATAAATCTGCACATAAATCAAAAATGTTGATATTGTGCTTGCATTATGATAGAATTATCTTCACGAACCGATTTAAGTATTCTCATAAAAATCTTTTTTCAAAATATTTTTTAAGGCGGATTTTCAGTGGCTAGATGGAATGAAAAATTCGAAGGTTATACCAACGCGTTAAACAGGCTGAGCGAAGCGGTCGCCGAAAGTCTCGAAAATCCGGTATCATCGACTATAAAAGACGGAGTGATCCAGCGTTTTGAATTCACATACGAATCAAATTAAGGAGGTGAAAAAATGAAAAAATTATCCATCTTATTTGCTATTATGCTTGTTACAGCGCTTTCAGTTTACGCCCCGTCTTACGCGGCCGATGAAACAAGCGCGGCCGCTACGGCTGAAACCGCCGTCACTAAAGATGCTTCCGCAACAACTGAGGTCAAAGCGGCTGAAATAGTTACCCCGAAAGACATTTATGAAAAAGTACAGACAGGAGAAGCTTTGCTTGTCTGCGCTTATCCCGACGACGAGAAATTCGCCAAAAACCACCTTAAAGGCGCGATCTCTTTAAAAGATTTCGAAGCTCAGATCAAAGACGCCGGGCAGTCGAAGCTGATCGTTTTCTACTGAGGATGAAAGCAGGATGCTTCAGCCGCAAGTCTTGCGGCCAAATACCTGGCGAAAGGATACAACGCGAAAGTGCTCGGTGGGGGCATAAAAGCGTGGAAAGAAGCCGGTTACGAGCTATTGGAACCGGAAAAATAAAAATAAACGGCATAAACGAATTAAAAGACGGTCTTAAAAACAGTTTATTAAGACCGTCTTTTTTATTTTTATCAATAAAAATGTGGCAAAATTATTTATTTTAATATATAATACTTCAAAAATATTCAATTATCGAGGTAATACCATGGCTGAAAAAAATCCGGTTGAGATGTTATTTTCATCATTATCTTCATTATCGCTATTATCGCTATTACCCGTATTATCAGTTTATTTAATTCTGACGGTCTTTTTATTCGGTACTAATTTCAGTATTGCCTTCGGCGCGGCTTTTCCAGACGAAATTATCGGCGCGATGATTAAAAACGATTTGAAAAAAATAACGGAGCTTCTTGAAAAAAATCCTCAACTCGTAAACCAAAAAGATAAATACGATAATAACCTGCTGCACGAATCTATAAAACGCCGTAAAAGCCAATTAGTCGATTATTTTATTAAAAAAGGCCTCGATATTAACGCTAAAAATAAAAGCGGCCGCTCGCCGCTGGCGCTTTGCATCGAAAATTATGATATGAAAATATTTATGAGTTTAATTAATGCCGGCTGCGAAGTTAATCCGGCGGAAAAATTATTCAACTGGAGCCCTCTGCACATGGCCGTAATGAACGAACTTAAAGACGCGGCCGAAGTTATAATAAATAAAAAAGCCGATATGGAAGCCGCCGACAGATATGGCAAAACGCCGCTTCATTATGCCAAATCAGTAGATATGGCCGAATTTTTAATTTCTAAAGGAGCGGATATAAATTCCGCCGCTAAAAATGGCGACACACTTATCCACAGCGCCGCTTCATCGGATAATACGGCGATGGTCCAATTTCTTCTGGATAAGGGATTTAATAAAGATAAGAAAAATAACGAAGGCGAAACTCCTTTATTCAAAGCCGTGCTTCATAAAGCGCTCAACGCGGCTGAATTATTGATCGCTAAAGGCACAAACATCAATGAAAGCACCGCGGACGGCGGATATATATTAACTCTTGCGGTAAGCTCGGATAATACCGGGGCCGTCTCGCTGCTGCTTGAAAACGGAGCTAATATAGCCGTTAAAGATAGATTTAAAAACTCTCTTCTGCATCTATGCAGATCGGTTGAAGTAGCTGAATTGCTGATTAAAAAAGGCGCGGACGCCAATGAACGCGACGATATGGGATACGCGCCGCTTCATGAGGTAAGAAAACCGGAGTTATGCGAGTTTTTAATAAAAAACGGAGCGGATATCAACGCGCAAAACGCACAGGGCGAAACGCCGCTGATGCACGCCGCTAAAAGAGCCGATATCGATATAGTCAACCTGCTCATTTCCAAAAAGGCTGATATTACCTTGAAATCGGCCGGCGGAGAATGCGCGATCCACTTTGCCGTAAGGGGATTCAACGAAGAAAAAATCGAAAATTATAAATTAGTAATAGACGCGCTTATATCAAACGGCGCGGACATCAACGCTAAAGCTAATTTCGGCGATACACCCATTTTTTCGGCCTTCCAGCCCGCGCTTATAGAGCATGCCATCGCTAAAGGCGCAGATATAAAGGCCGTCGATAATTTCGGCCGCTGTGCGCTCCATAAAGCAATGAACACGGGTGCGGCTAAATCATTAATCGAAAAAGGCGCCGATATCGAAGCTAAAGACGCTAACGGGGCTACGCCGCTATGTAACGCGGCCGGTTTCGATAAAGAATTAACCGAATTTTTAATTTCAAAGGGCGCTAATGTAAATGTTAAGGGTTATGCGGCGAGGCGCATAAAAAGAGGTTCGATGGAACATCTCTGGCAGGCGCCTTTGCTTATGGCAGTTTATTATCGCAAGGCCGATATAGTAGAATTATTAATTTCTAAAGGCGCCGATATCGAAATAACCGGCGAAGATGGAAAAACGGCCCTGCACTTAGCCGCTATGGACGGCTCTATCGATATAATTAATTTATTGATTAAAAACGGCGCTAAAATTAATATTTCTGACCGCTACTCCAACACCCCTTTAAAATTAGCGCTTGAAAACGATAAAATAAAGGCCGCTGAAATACTAAGAAAATACGGCTCACTTTAATCCGGCCATAATTTATAATCCGTTTAAGTAAATTAACTAATATAATTTAATTTAATTTTAAGGAGTTACTATGTATTTAGCTGAAGTAAGCGTAAACAGACCCGTGTTTACGACAATGGTCATTTCGGCGCTCGTGGTATTCGGTTTGATCTGCTATACCATGATAGGCGTCGATCTATTTCCGAACGTCGATTTTCCCTACGTTACGGTAACTACAGTATTAAAAGGCGGTTCGCCTGAAACCATGGAATTGAAAGTTACCGACAAAATCGAAGAAGCGGTCAACAGTATAAGCGGCATCAAGGAACTGCGTTCTATATCGCTCGAAAATATCAGCCAGGTAGTAATCCAGTTCGAGCTGGAAAAAAACGTGGATATAGCGGCCCAGGAAGTACGCGATAAAGTCGCCGGCGTTAAAAGCAATCTTCCGCTCGAAGCTGAAACTCCGGTTGTCGAAAAGCTCGATCTCGGCGCAAAACCTATAATGTCAATGGTTCTGGCCTCCGATAAAGGCATCAAAGAAACTACACGCTATGCAAAAGACGTGGTAAAAGAAGCTATTCAAAAAGTCAACGGCGTAGGTACCGTTAAAATAATAGGCGGCCTCGAGCGTCAGATTCGTATATGGCTGCACAACGAAAAAATGGTGCGCCACGATATCACCGTAAGCGAAGCGGCGCGCGCGCTTCAAACCGAAAACGTTGAAATCCCCGGCGGCAGCCTTGAAACCGGTCAGCGCGACGTAGTCGTTAAAGTAAAAGGCGAAGTCGAAAAACTCGAAGACTTTAAAAATATAAATGTTGCTATGAAAAACGGATATGCCGTAAAACTCGGCGATATAGCTACCATAGAAGACGGCGTCGAAGACCGTAAAAGTTTCGCGCGCCTGAACGGAAGCCACGCGGTAGCGATCCAGGTGTCGAAACAAAGCGGCACGAATACAGTTAAAGTGGCTGAATCGGTTAAAAAAATAATCGATGAATTAAGGGCGAATTTAGCATCCGGTATGGAGCTTAAAATAATAACCGACCAGTCTAAATTTATTAAAATATCCATTGAAGAAGTGTTTTTTCACCTGATTTTCGGCGGCGGCCTCGCAATTTTTATAGTATTCGTCTTTTTAAGAAATTTTAAAACCACGCTAATATCTGCCATGGCCATTCCTACTTCGGTAATATCGACTTTCGCGTTTATGAAATATATGAATTTCACCTTCAACAATCTTACCATGCTCGCGCTTTCGATATCGATCGGTATGCTTATAGACGATGCTATCGTCGTTTTAGAAAACATATACCGTCATCAAGCCGAAGAAGGTAAAAACCCCAGAGAAGCCGCACTCAGCGGCACCGGTGAAATAGGCCTTGCGGTTCTTGCGACCACTTTTTCAATAGTGGCGGTCTTCGTTCCGGTCGCTTTTATGAAAGGCATGATCGGTAAATTTTTCTTTGAATTCGGAATGACGGTTACATTCGCCGTGTTAGTATCGCTTTTTATATCATTCACGCTTACGCCGATGCTTTGCTCGCGTTTTATGACGGTACATAAAGAACACGGCAGAATTTACAATTTTTTCGAAAAAATATTTATCTACATAGACGAATTTTACATCTGGATTTTAAAAAAGAGCCTTAACGCCCGTTTAATTATAGTAATTTTAAGCGTTTTATTTTTATACTCGAGCTTAGTCCTTGCAAAACATATCAAATCAGAATTCAAGCCTGAAGAAGATAAAGATCAGTTCAATATTTCGGTTGAAACGCCAACCGGCTCTTCCATCGATTATACTTCTCAAATAGTAAAAAAAATCGAAGATATTCTTTTAGAAGATAAAAAATATATTAAAAACGTATTTATGACCATCGGTTCCGATGCACAGGAAAAAGCTAACCTTGCAAGTGTTTTCGTTGAATTAATACCTAAAGTCGAAAGGCGTGAAAAAAACCAGAAGGCGCTTATGATAGAATACCGTGATAAATTTAAAAATTTCAAGGAAGCATCGATTGCCATCGAAGAAACCTCCGATTTTTCGACGGGCGGCAGAAATTCGGCTTTTCAGTTGGTATTACAGGGACCTGACCTTGAAAAACTCAACGATTACTGTGAAAGTCTAATAGAAAAAATGAAAGTAAAAGGATATTTCGTCGATATCGACACTACTTATAAGACCGGCAAACCGGAACTTGACGTTTATATCGACCGCAACCGCGCCTCGCAGCTTTTCGTTCCTATAGCTTCTATCGCTTCCGCAGTCAGAACTCTCGTCGCCGGTGAAAAAATATCTAAATTCAAAGACGGCGGCAATCAATACGACGTTAATTTAAGATTAGCGCTCAGCGAACGAAACGATTTAAAAAGCATCGACAACTTTTACGTGCGCTCGCTTTCAGGCCAGGCTATCGATTTCAGAAATCTTATCAGCGCGCGTGAAAGTTCCGGACCCACTCAGATAGACCGCTTGAACAGGCAAAGGCAGATAACCATATACGCTAATCTCGAAAATTATCCGCTCGGCGAGGCCGTTTCAGAAGTTCAAAAAATAGCCGAAAACATTAAAATGCCTCCTGAGTATCACTTTAAATTCGCAGGTTTTGCCGATATTATGAAAGAATCTTTTGAAAGCATATTCTTCGCGATATTCCTTGCCATAATAATAGTTTATATGATTCTTGCCTCGCAGTTTGAAAGTTTCATACATCCATTCACCATAATGCTTTCTCTGCCGCTTTCGATAGTAGGCGCTCTGGGCGGCCTTCTAATAGCAAACGCGTATCTGAGCATATTCAGTCTTATAGGTATTATAATGCTGATGGGCTTAGTCACTAAAAACGCCATACTTCTTATCGATTACGTTATTACGCTCAGGACCGCCGGAATTTCACGCTTCGACGCCTTGATCAAAGCGGGGCCGACAAGGCTGCGGCCCATTCTAATGACGACGCTGGCAATGATATTCGGAATGCTGCCTATCGCCTTAGCGACCGGGCCTGGCGCTGAAACAAGAAGCCCGATGGCCGTTTGCGTTATAGGCGGCCTTATAACATCTACGCTTTTAACGCTTATAGTAATCCCCGTCGTTTATACGCTTTTAGATGATTTAATCAATTATTTTTCAGGCGGTAATGCCGTAAAACAATAATAACAAACCGGGCTGATGTTTAAGTATATAAACAGGCAAATTGAAGAAAAGAAAACAAAAGAAAACAAAAGGAGTTTTTATAAATGAATCTTATTAAAAAAATTATATTTTCGGTAATTTTATTAACTCAGATAATTCCCGCGCAATACGCCGCCGCGCAAAATATGGCCGAATTAAACAAGGCGCAGGCTTCAACCGGTGAAAATGAAATTACGGTCTTCGGTTCCTCGGCGCCTTACAGGACCGTGAGCATATCCGCTAAGGCTGGCGGCACCGTCGAGTATATGCCGTTCGCCGAAGGCGATTATATTAAGTCAGGCGAAGTAGTTCTGCGCGTTGAAAAAACCGATTACGAACTTCAGGCCGCTCTCGCTCACACCCAGATAGAACGCACTAAAATAGCCCTCGAACAGGCTAATGCCGATTACAAAAGGCTCGAAGAACTTTTTAAAAGCAATTCAACTTCGGTACAGGCTAAAGATAACGCTTTTTACGCTAAATTATCGGCGCAGGCAAACCTTAATTCCGCCGTCGCCAATCTTAAAATCGCCGAAAACATGCTCAATAACACTATAATTACCGCGCCGATGAACGGCTTTGTATCGGTTAAATACCGCGAACCGGGCGATTTTGCCGATAAAGCCAAACCGGTTTACGATATAGTCGATCTCGATCTTATAAAAGCGAATCTTAAAGTTCCCGAATTGCTTATATCAAGAATTAAAAAAGGCGATAAACTCGATATAAGCGTTGACGCATACCCCGGTGAAACCTTTAAAGGCGAAATTTATGAGATCAACCCGATAGGCGATCAGCTCACTCACTTTTTCAAAGTGAACGCTATTATTCAAAATCCTGACCATAAATTAAAAGCCGGAATGTTTTTAAAAGCGGTAATAAAAACGAACTAATGACAGTTTCAGATAATAAAAGATTAATAAACATAATAATTTTAATAATCGCGCTTTATATGGCTAATACCTTTCTCGAAATGAAAAAATTCGACGCGGGTTATTTATTTGCGCAGGTTTTTATAATAGCCCTCGGAATATTAGCCATAGTAACGCACGAGGTATCGCACGGCCTGATGGCTTTTACTCTCGGCGATAACACCGCCCGCGACGCCGGACGCCTGTCTTTGAATCCGCTCAAACATTTCGATCCGATTGGCGTTCTTGCAATGATTATGGTTCATATTGGCTGGGCAAAACCGGTTCCCGTCGATTACACCGCCTTTAAAAACCCGCGGCGCGACATAACTTTAGTCGCCCTCGCGGGCCCGCTTTCAAATTTAACGCTCGCGCTTATATTTTCGGTCATAGTTAAGTATATAATTAAATTCTCCGAAATCAATATGTTTTCAAATACCGAAGATAGCGGAGTGATCTTTATTCTGATTATAATAAAATCGCTCATAATAGGCGGAATACACATAAACCTGATATTAATGTGCTTTAACCTTCTGCCTATTCCGCCTCTCGACGGGTCGAAGGTCTTAATGTGCGTACTGCCGGATAAGCTCGCTCGTAAATTCGCCGCGCTGGAAGCCTACGGGCTTTTTATAATACTGGCCCTCGTATATTTTAGACAGCTCGACCCTTTTGTTTTCGGGCCGGCTGAATATATTTACAAATACATCCAGAGTTATATACTAACGAGATAGTCCGCTTTTTTTTAGTTGACAATTCACATTAAAAATGATATAAATTTAGTTGGTCATCACAAAATTTATGGAGGTAACGATAAGTGAAAATTTACGGTATAATAGCGTTTATTTTAGTTTTTGCGATAGCTTCATTTTACAAGATAAGCCCGGCGATAGCCGATGAAAAACAGGGCACCAGCGAAGTTATAATAGACGATAAAGCTCTGCCGCAGGCAAAAATAGCCACTAAATACGGCGATATGATAGTAGAATTATTCGAAGACGAAACGCCTAACACCGTCGCTAATTTCGTAAGCCTCATCGAAAAAGGCTACTACGACGGCTTAAAATTCCACAGAGTAGTTCCCGATTTCGTTATCCAGGGCGGCGACCCTACCGGCAGCGGCGCGGGCGGCCCGGGCTACCGCATCAAATGCGAAGCCGAAACCAATAAAACCAAACATACCCGCGGCGTTCTTTCAATGGCGCACGCAGGCAAAGACACGGGCGGAAGCCAGTTCTTCATAACGCACCGCGCTACGCCTCACTTAGACGGCAAGCACACCGTTTACGGCCGCGTAATATCGGGCGTCGAAATAGTAGATAAAGTTCAGCAGGGCGATATTATGACTAAAGTAACCATGCTCAAAAAAAGAAATCATAAATACGAACCGGAAAAATTATCCGAATAATTTTACCTTTCTTGATCACTTAAAAATTTAAAAATGCTATACTGTATTAAACGGTCTTGTGATCAGGTAACTATAAGCGATTAAACAGTAAGAAAAACCATAAATATAAAAGCTGACTCCGGCATGAAGGTGAATTTTGAGTTCAAAATCGGCTTCCGTCAAAAAACAAAAAATATTAATAGTCGACGATGAAGAAGTATTTCGTAAGCTGTTGCTTTCCAAGCTGAAAGACGGCTACGAGGTCGAGATCGCCTTCGATGGAATTGAAGCGCTTGAAAAAGTTAAATATTTCAAGGCCGACCTTTTTTTAGTCGATCGTATGATGCCTAATATGGACGGCGTTGAATTAATTAAAAATTTACGCCAGATTCCTGAATTCACGGGCACGCCCATAATAATGCTGACCGCGCGCGATCAGGTAAAAGATAAGGTGCAGGGTTTTGAAGTCGGCGCCGACGACTACGTTACCAAGCCTTTTAATCTGCTCGAGTTAACCTCGCGCATCGAATCGTTTTTAAAGAAAAGCAAAAAAAGCAAGTATGTAAGCACGCTGCTTTCCACCTTAGGAAATGACGCCAGCGAAGCAGATATAGACCTTTTAGGCCATGATTTAAAGGCCGCATCGACCATTCAGCTCAATTTGATGCCTTCGTTATTTCCCGCCAACGATAAATTCGATTTCGGGGCGAGGATGATACCGGCTAAGATCGTCGGCGGCGATTTTTACGATTTTATACCGCTTGAAAACGATAGAGTGGTCATATGCTTAGGCGACGTTTCCGGAAAAGGAATTACGGCGGCGCTTCTGATGATAATGATAAGAACTATCATCAGAGTGCTTCTTGCCGAAAAATTATCGCTCGTCGATATATGCCAGAGAATTAACGCTATGCTGATAAGAGACGTTGGCATGGGAAAATTCGTCACCATGTTTATAGGCATTTTAAATATGGAAACGGGATGTTTCGAATCATACGTTAACGCCGGTCATCTTCCGCCTTATATCATAAAAAAAGATATGAGCGTGACCATGCTCGATACGACCGCTCCTTTCCTGGGCGCCTTCCCCGATATCGAAATTACCGGAAACAGCTATCGTTTTGATAAAGGCGATTTTCTGGCTATTTACACCGACGGAGTTACCGAATTAGAGCAGGAATCCAACGTATTTTTCGGCGATGATAAATTTATCGCATTACTTAAAGGTTTATATAATTTATCGCCTGAAGAAATAATAGAAAAAACCGTCGAGGAGCTTAATTCGTTTTCATCAAATAAAAGCGACGACGTAACGCTGGTTTTTGTCAAGCGTAATAACAAATGACGAATATCCGGCGTGCGTTTGAATTCTGTACCGCGCTCCGGTTAAAATAACGGGTATTGTAAAGCATCGATAAATAAAGGAGAATAACTTCACGATGATAACCGCTAACTTTGAAAACAAAGGCAACTATGGAATTATTTCGGTTGAAGGCGAAGTTAATATACTTAACAACAACGAGTTTAAAAGTATTTTTAATGAGGCGTTTAACGCGAACCAGTATAAAATCATAGTTAATTTCGCTAAAACAACTTATATAGATTCGTCGGCTATTTCAGTCATTATTTCAGCCCGCAACACGATAGTATCTAAAAACGGATTGATCACATTCTGCTGCCTGCCGGTTACTATCGAAAAAGTGTTTGGAATAATAGGTTTCAAGGGCGTAGTTAATTTCTTTAAAACCCCCGAAGAAGCAGTGGCTTTTATAGAGTCAAAAAATTAAATATTTTTGAAACGAAAAGCTGATAACTGATAACTATAATAGCTAATAACTAATAATCAATGATTTTCACAATTTCATAATATAGCGTACTTTTCAGCCTGCTATATTAAATATTTTTAATATTTGAAGGTAAGGTGTTTTTATGTCATCATCTCCATTAAATCCCATCTCTATTCCTTTCAGAAAAATCATTTGCAAATCATGTCAGACCGTCGGTTCGACGGAAACCGGATTCAAAATATTCGATTCCGAAGTTAAAGACCGCGCTCTTGCCGTTTGCGATTCCTGCGGTGCATCGAATCTGATCAAAAAAGAAAGAATTTAATATTTTTATTTGATACAAACTATCGAAATATCTAAGTATTTAGCATATTAAATGCTTGATACTTAGATATTTGAAGTTTATCGAGCGTTTTAATTTTTATAATGATTTCGTTTTAAAGCCGAATCTGGCTCTTTTAAAAAGAGTCTGCCCGTGAGTGTCTTCAAGACCGCTGGTTATGGTTACGCTGTAGAGCGTGTTGGCTTTAAGATCGGATTTCGGCTTGAAAGATATTTTTTTACCGGTAGAATCCAATGAAATATCGCCGGATACTTTTTTAACGCCGTCGGTAACTACTATGGTATATTCGTTGGCCGTATTTTCATTTACCACTTTATTGAATATAGCTATTATCTGCATATCGCGGTCGATTCCGGATTCATTATCGCGCGGATAAGTCGATAAAAGCTCGAATTTCGATTTATCGCGCGGCCGGCCGGCCGTAAATGCCCATGAAACGCCTTTTTCCAAAGGATTTCCCGCTGCATCGGTCACGCCTTCGGTAACCGTCGCCCTGTATATATCTCCGTCTTTAAGGCCTTCGGTCGGTATAAACGACGCCGTGCTCTTTTTAGCGTCATAGGATATCTGGCCGTAAACGGTTTCACCATTACTTTCATTAGTGATAAAAAAAGTGTATCTGTTCATAGTGGCCGCTTTTATGGCTTTAGTGAATACTACCTGTATCCTGGCATTTTTGTCCACGCCAACCGCGGCATTTAAAGGCGATATAGTTTTTATCTTAGGCTTTTCAAAATCAGGACGCTCCATCGTTTTAAACTGATAAATATAGCGCGACCCCATTTTATTTGAATTAAGATCGCATACTTCAGGCGATATTTCCACGCTGTGCATAAGATCAAAATCAAGCTGGCGCTCGGGCCTGATAACTACCGAGCATGAATCCGGCTGATATATAATCTCGCATCCGACTGGCTTGGAGCCGGTAACTAATCTTATGGCGTCTCCGCCTATAGTCGAAGTATCTATAGCTTCGCTGAATTTAATGTAAATGGGAGTATTGGTTTTAATATTTTTAGAACCGTTTGGCGGATAACAGCTTATTACATCGGGCGGATCGTAATCCGGCGCGCTTTCCGTCTCGAACGACAGGCCATAGGCGCTTTTTAAAGTATTGCCCGATGAATCGGAAAGGCCTTTTACGCTTAATTTATACTTGGACGAATAACGCAGTTTCGATATAGGCGTTATTATTATCTTCAAATCGCGCTCATTATAAGCTATCTTACAGAATATGTCTTTAAATGACGCCCCTTCGACGCTGCATAATGATATATTTTTTTCGGTAACGCTCGAATCCTTGATTTTTTCGCTCAGCCACAGGCATATTGAAGCGTCTATTGACACGCCGCGCGATAAATCGGCCGGGACCGCTTTTTTTATCTCCGGCGCCGAAAGGTCGGGTTCATCTATAGTGCTGAATTCAAAAACGACGGTCGAATTGAATAGATTACCAGCTGAATCGGTTACGCCACGGCTTATTACAACCTGATAGGTAGTCGAAAATTTCAGCCTTGCCTTCGGTATTATACTTATCTGCTTTTGTTTATCGTTATATACTATCTCGGCCGCCACGTCTGCGCGTTCGTTTTCATCCCTTAAAAATACGTTTTTAGCCGTAACCGAAAGCGGGTCGAGATTCTTTGAAAAAGACGCGCTTATAGGAGTATCCAGCGGCACATTGATGGAACCCGCTTCAGGACGGGTTGAAGACAGCTCCGGGCGCGTCCGGTCCGGGGCAGCGACGGTCTCAAAATCTGAAATATAGGTAGCTTTCATATAATTGCCCGCAAGATCGGTTACAAGTTTTGATACCACTATTTTATATATCATGCCGAATTCGAGATCGCGGCGGGGCGTTATGGTAACGCGTTTCATAACCTGATCGTAGGTAACGGCCGCGTTTACTTCAGAGCCGCTGGAATCATATAACTGAAAACTCTTTCCATTAACGGCGTTTTCCGATATTCTTTCCGAAAATATCACCTGTACGACACTTTTAACGTCGATGCTCCGCTCGCCTTTAAGCGGCAGGCAGGATAAAATGCGCGGCGGCGTCGTATCCGGCGCCTGAAGCGTAGTAAAAGTCCACATTTTAGAAGATCTTAAACGATTGTTGGCAAAATCTCTTACACTGTCGGTTACGCTAACCACATATTTAGTTAAATACTCAAAACGCGACTCAGGTATGAAAGTAAGAAGATACTCATCGTCTTCGTATTGCGTATATCCTTTTATCAGAACGCCTTTTTCATTTTTAACGCTCACCGTCGCCGCGTTTATTGAATTTTTTAACACCGGCTCGGAAAATTTTATCGATATAACCGTGTTAAGGGCCACATTCAGCGCACCGTCACCGGGGGTTACTCTTACAATTTCAGGCGCCGTTATATCAGGTTTATTCATGGTGGTAAACGAAAATGAGTAATCCGACTCTAATTTCTGGCCATCGAGATCGGTTATGCGCGAACTTAAGCTTAATTTATAATGAGTGCTATAATCAAAATTCTGCAAGGGTATAATCGTTATAAAATTTCCATTTTTAATATAATTAGTCGAGATCGCTATTGTTTTTGAATTAGCGGTCAACCTGATATTAAATACGTTGCAGGTAGATTCATTCATAATTTTATTAAAATATACGAATATTTTCGAGTCCGGCTTGATATCTTTTTCATTATCAGCCGGATAAGTTTTATCTATGCGGGGTTTTTCTATGACTACGGGTTTTTTAGTGGTAAAAGTCCACTCACGCGGCGATGAGATGGCATTACCAGCGGTGTCTTTAACGCCGGTTGATATCAATACCGTGTATTTTTGACCGGATTTTAATTTTTCAAGCGGGAAAAAAGCCACTTTTGAAGTGCGCTTATCATAAGTTATTTTACCGGCTATATCCTGAGTGCCGTCAGATAAAATAACGGTATATTTATTAAGCGTAACCGGGTCTATTTCTTCTGAAAAAGACGCGCTTATGCGCGCCTGCTCTGAAACGTCATAAGAACCGTCAACGGGCGAAGTGGCGGTAACCTCGGGAGGCATTTCGTCGCGAGGTTTTTTAGTTGAAAAGGTCCATGAATAATTTTCGGTCATCTTAAAACCGTGCACGCTTTCAATCTGCATGGAAGCGAGCGTTACTCGATATACCTTGCCATATTCGAGGTTTTTGCCCGGAACGAATATAAGCTGGCGCTCTTTATCGGAATAGACTGTTTTACCGTCGATATCGCGCGCCCCGTCATTTAATTTAATCGTCGTATCCGTCACGCGCGAACCGAGAAGCGCCAGATTAAAATCGACTATTACGTAAGTATCTAAAGGCACGTCGGTAGCATTGACGTCCGGATAATTTTTAATCACTTTCGGCGATTTTCGATTTTCATATATTTTAGTAACCTCAGTTTTACTTTCCGTCCTGAATGATAAGGTCACGTTACGGTCAAGCGGATTGCCTTCAGTATCCTTAATCAGATAAGAAGGTATGAAAAGACTGTAAAGCGTATTTTTTGAAAACATGGTACGCGGTGAAAAAGTAGCGGTATAAGAAGATGAATCATAACTTAAAGTTCCCTCTATAACCGAACCGACTTCATCCATTACCATAATTGAAGATAAATTAATGCTCAAATAATCCATGGGCTTATTAAACATTATCTTTATCTGGCTGTTAAGCGCAACGTCGGTTTCCGCATCGAGCGGCTTTGTCTTAATAACGAAAGGCAGACGGGCATTGTGATCAATAACCTCGTGCGGCGAGTCGGGTTCTTCAATCTGAACTACTACTTCTGATAGTTTTTGCGCCTGAAGCCCTCTCGCTTCAGCCCTGTTATTCTGCGCAAAGACGAACTGCAGGGGAGTAATAGTTTGAAGTATAATAAAAATACTAACTATAAATATTGATGAAAATATATAATTACGGTTTTTCATAATCTCTATATCGGAAGTAAAATAAAAAAATATAATTTTTTTTAATGCTGAAGGTTTTCATACGACATTTATATAACATTTATACAACAATATCTGGAAAAATTTATTAAAATGTAGTATAATATCATGGGACTGTGTTTATGTTATAATATTTTAATTTAACTTTAAGCATCAGCAAGAATATCTTAAATTATCGTATAAAAACGGCGGCTTTTAAATTTTATAGAGCCGCCATATCAGCGGAGGTGTATCGTGATTAATTTTAAAAAAGTTTTGTTATTAATGTTAATAATTTCGGCCGCCATATTTATTAACGATATAAATTTAAGCGCCGGTATTTTAAATATTAACGGCGCCGCGGCTTACGCTCAGGATGATATGGGCGAAGCGCCGCCGCCTGAAGAAGCTCCCCCGGCCGAAGATATGCCGCCAGCCGAAGACAATCCGCCGACTGAAGAAGCCCCGCCGCCCGATGATATGCCGCCGGCCGAAGAAATTCCGCCAGCTGATCCAACCGAAGAAATGCCGCCGGCGGATACTACCGAAAATAACCTTGAAGATCCCGCCAATAATCCCGACGCTCAAAATTCTTCCCAGCAGGTTGATCCTGCCGCTCAGGCAGCCGAAGAAGAACGCGTTAAAATGGAGCAGGAAAATAATGAAATTAAAGAAAAAATAGAGCTTTCAAAGAAAGAACTCGCCGAACTCGAACAGGAAATGAACAGCAAGAAGCGTAAAACCAAAGACGATTCCGGTTCGACTATAAGTTATGAAGGCGACGATCGCAGAAAATTCCGCCAGGCCAAAGAAACTTACGACGCCAAGCTCGAAGAAATACAAAAAATGGAAGAACAGCTTAAGGGCAATGAAGAAAAAATAAGCAGCATGCAATCCGCTCCGGCTAATGATACGCCGTCCGATGCTCCGCCAGCCGACAATCCGCCGGAAGAAGCTCCGCCATCTGACGAAAACCCGCCGGCCGACAATCCGCCGGAAGAAGCCCCGCCGGCTGATGAAAATCCGCCAGCCGAAGACAACCCGCCGGCTGATCCGCCCGAAGAATATCCGGCCACGGATGAAATGCCGCCAGCTGATGAAAATCCGCCGGCCGATCCGCCTGAACAAGCCCCGCCGGCTGA
>CAYTCW010000002.1:10948-43146 GCA_964436235.1 uncultured bacterium | reverse complement strand
AAAAAAACTTATTTATGAAAGTGAATGATTATTAAACATGTTTAAATATAACGCCGATTGGAGCAATCAAAATATATATTCGTGCATCCCTGCCGCAGCACTTATTTCGGCCGCATGCTTGGTTTGTTTTAATTTTTATCCGGCAGCAGCTCAGGAAGACGTCGAATATATGTTCATACTTAAAAACGGCAGTAACATAACGGCCGCCGCCGACGAAACGGCTTTATCAGACAACGAAATTAAAGTTATTAAAATTCGCACTAATTACGGCGTGCTTGAAATACCTCGAGACGAAATACTTAAATATTATAAAAGCCCTGTAAATGCTCCGGCATCTGAAAAAATTACGGAAAAAGAAATGAAAGAAACGGCGAAAAAAGAACATGAATTAAAAGAAGTTCCCGGCCGGACTCGGGAAACGGCGGCAGCGCCCGAAAAAACACCAATCGAAAAAACCGGCGCGTTAGATACCGCGGAAATAGATACGGCGAAAACTTCAAAAAATGAAATAGAAGATGAAGCGCTCAAAATGGATGAACAGGCGACTAATGACGATGAAATTTACGAAAATAAAGAAAGCGCTTCCGCAGCCCCGCCTAAAAACACTAATGCAGACAGTCTTTTAAGTTTAGACGATGATAAATTGCTTGATATGCTTGGTGAATCAGATGTCGAACCGCCCAAACCAGTCATCAACAGCGATACTGAAAAAATTGGTGAAATAGAGGAAATCAGGGGTAAGTATCAGGCGCAAAAAGGGAGCCATAAAAAATTAATACCGGAAAATTTAAATTCAATAGAAGCCGATATCAAATCGATGGCGGAATCTTCGACGGAAGAAGACTGGCTCATAGCCAAATTCACCCGTGAGATACAGGTTGAAACCGCCGAAACCGTTCCGGTGGAAATTATCGAAGTAGGCGTTAAAAATCCGGAAAAAGACGGAAAAACTGCGGCTGCAGCTTCATCGAAAGACGAAACGAAAGAAACCGGAGTTAACAAAAAAACCGGCGCCACGCTCGAAGTTATTCTAAGCGAAACCGAAGAAGCCAGAATAATCGGAGGCGGAAAATTATCGGAAAAAATAGTTAAAGAATTTAAAAAACATAAAGCGCTTCCGCATAAAAAAATAAGCGAAAAACAACACTTAAACGCTGAAATTCAAAAACATTTCGGCTCCGCTGAAGATAAAAAAACCGCAAATGAAGCGGCGGCGGAAACTAAAGAAATTAAAATCGAAAAAAAATAAAATTCATCGGAAATATATCAGTATATATTGTTTATAGTATATTCAAAAAATAAAATGTTTCTTTATTGAATTGGTTAATAAATTAATAAACGGTGCGCGATTGAACGATTTTTTATCAAACAGCCAGCAAAATAAATCCGGCCTGTCTTCCCGCAAATTATCCTGCGAGCTATTATGGAAGGCTAATTTAAACGGGCCGCTCGGTTCAGTTTTTCTTTCATTCGATTCCAGAAATGCCGTTACCGCCTCCCGGCGGGGCGAAGTTTCGTTTATAGACTCATTAGAAGGCAAGGTTATCCGCTCAACCAATTTAAACGCTCCGTTAATATGCGCATATATGGATAATTCCACCGGCGAAATCTTCGCTTTCGGAAATAACAGCGTATCGCGCATCGCCTCCGACGGCTCCAGATTATGGCATAAAACTATCCAGACGCCCATCATAAACGGCGCGCTATCTCAAATTAATAAAAGTTTTATAATATGCTACGAAGGCAATAAAATAGTTATAGCCGATTATAACGCCGTTCCAAAATATAAAGGCGTTATAGATTCAAAAGGGGCCGTTTCCTCTATTTATGCTCCCGAATTATCCAATAACTTCACCGTAGTTACGACCGCCGGCGACGTTTATTACATGAACGCGTACGGAAGCGTCCTGTGGCAATTCTGCATAAAAGATAAATTGAGCTCGGTTTCAATGTCGCGCGACGGCAGCATAATTTTTGCCGGCTCGAGCGATAATAAAGTTTTATGCCTTCACAGCGAACAGAAGGTATTATTCAATTATGAATTAAAAAGCCCCGTGATATGCACGGATATATCCGAAGACGGCAAATACTTCGCCGTAGGCTGCAGTGACGGATATATCTATGTTTTAGATTCGAATGGAAATACTGTATTCTACGACAGGCCGCTTTCATGCGTCTCAGAAATTTATTTAACGGAAGGCGCCGGGCAGATACTTACTTTATCAGACTCGAGCCTGATATCGATGTATAAAATCTGCGAGCGCAAAACGGTTGAAGAAAAATCAAAAGATTTCGCAGGATTTATAGAACTCGATTCAAGTATTAATTTTAAATCCGGAGACGCTGACGGTTCTGACTGCTCAAATAATAAAATCGATAACGATTTTGAAAAATTTATAGAATTATAATAATTTGTTAAGTATAAAATAGTAAAGCAATAAAATAGTAATTAATTCATTTGTTTAATGGTGATATATGAAAATACTCGAAGATATAGATATATTCGTTAAATCCCGCTATCCTCTTATTTATTTAGTATCCTTTGAAGAGGAACGCGTAATTACGGCCCTTTCCAAACTCGCGCAGGCGTCTAAAAAAGAGTTGTTTATCTGGTCGGCGACGCAGGGCATTTATTCGATTACAAGAAACGCCGCTATCAAAGATACCACTAATCCCGTAAACGCGCTTGAACAAATCATCGAGTTCAAAGACCGCGCCTTTTTCATATTGAAAGACTTTCATTATTATATGGAAGACCCGTTTCAGCAGTATCTCGAAAATCCTCTTCAGGTAAGGCGGAAACTTCGCGATACGCTTTTAGCCCTCAGAGGCTCTTTTAAAACTTTATTCATTTTATCGTCGGTGCTCCACATTCCGCGCGAACTCGAAAAAGATATCGTAATAATGGATTTTCCCCTGCCCGATTATAAAGACATAAAAGAAATATTAGAACGCACTCTTGCTAACGTTGAAAAGCATTATAATCTTAAATTCGATATAGACGAGATCCTTAAAGAAAAAATGATAAAGGCCTGCCTCGGAATGACGGCCGGCGAAGTGGAAAACGTTTTCGCTAAAGCTATAGTCAACGACAGGCAGTTCGACGAAAAAGACTTAGGCTTGATCATTTCCGAAAAAAAGCAGATCATAAGAAAAGCCGGAATGCTCGAATACTTCGAGGTTCACGAAGATTTTTCGAACGTGGGCGGGTTGAACGGCCTTAAAACGTGGCTCAAAAAACGCGCGGGCGCTTTTTCTGAAAAAGCCCGCCAGTATGGCTTGCCCGAACCTAAGGGACTGCTTCTGCTTGGCGTTCAGGGCTGCGGAAAAAGTTTAGTTTCAAAATGTATAGCCTCGCTGTGGCGGCTGCCTTTATTAAGATTCGACGTAGGAAATATATTCGGTAAATACGTGGGCGAATCGGAAGAAAATCTCAGAAAAGCCCTGAGAGTAGCTGAAGCGCTATCGCCAACTATTTTATGGCTCGACGAAATCGAAAAAGCATTCGCGGGCGCCGGCGGGGGCAGCTCAGGCGATTCCGGACTTTCTACGCGAATATTCGGATCGTTTATAACCTGGCTCCAGGAAAAAACGGCGCCGGTTTTCGTTATAGCCACGGCTAATTCCATCGAAAACCTGCCGCCCGAGTTATTAAGAAAAGGCCGCTTCGACGAGATATTTTTCGTTGACCTGCCGACCGAATCGGAACGCGCCGCCATATTCAATATACATATATCCAAGCGCAAACGCGACGCGGCCGCCTATCACATAGGCGAATTAGTGAGCCTCAGCGAAGGTTTTTCCGGCGCGGAAATCGAACAGGCTATAATTTCATCGATGTACGACGCATTTTACGAAAACCGCGACATCCAGACCTCGGATATTGCTAAAGCCCTGCAGGAAACGGTTCCGCTATCTCAAACCATGCGCGAAAAAATAGAATATTTAAGACAATGGGCCAAATTACGCGCCCGCCCTTCATCTTAAAATAAAATACGGTTAAATATACTTAAATAAATTTAATGTATAAAATGGAGTGAAATAAATTGAGTAATCCCGAAATCGACGCTAAAATCGAAGAAGGAATTTCGTTTTACAATCAAAACAATATACCTAAAGCTATAATCACGCTGCGCGAAGCACTTAAAGACGGCGCCGGGGCGGACCTGACCGAAAAAGGTCATTATTACCTGTCATGCGCCTATCTGCAAAACGATAATTTAGACGAGGCGGCCGACGAACTTCCTAAATGCGGAGCATACGCGCCGGCTAAAGTATTTGAATTAATAAAAAACATATCGGCTAAAGCAGGCGTCGATTATAAAAAAATAATGAACGAACTTCCGCAAAAAGACCTCTACACGGCTATAATCGAACAGGAAGAAACCGAACGCCGCAAAGCGGCCGCTGAAGCCGCGGCCGAGCGCGAAAAAAAAGCGCAGGAAGATAAATTAAAACTTGAAACAGAAGGCGACTACAGAGACCTCTTCGTTGAAACCATGAAAGCGGCGCCGACGAATTACTTTTTTCCGCTGCTTATGGGCCTTGTATCCATTCCCGCCTGGGGGCTCGGACTTCTTTTAGCCAGAAGATTTCCAAAAGCCGTTATCCGTTTTGCCCTGCAGTACGCTTTTTACTACATGTATATAAACCGGGGCGCCATCAACCAATGGACGGTCAGTAATATCAACCTGTCGCAAATTTTCGGATACACGCCTTTCGTTAACAGCCTTAATTCATATGTATTTCCAGTACTGCAATTAGCTTTCGTTCTCGCAACGATTTTAATATCTTTACAGTCTTTCGTTTACGCTTATTTTGAATGGTACAAAATGTTTTTAGTCGGCAATATAGTAGAAGTAAGAAATACTAACGATATTTACATAAATATAGGTTTCGACCACCACGCAAATGTAGGAGATGTTTTCAACGTTTACTCGCGGGGAAAAAAACCTATATTTAAAGGTCAGGCCACAATTTTAAAACATGAAGATATCTCGTCTTTAGTGGAATTTCGCCCTAATACCGAACTCCACGAAATACATCCGCCTAAAATAGGCGATTTCGTCAATTATAAATGGTAGATATTAAATAAAATAACGATCGACAGGTTAAAATATGCAAAGTGTTTAAAATATTTAAAGCGTCAGGAATGGTAATTTATGAATTTAATTTCAAGATGGTTCACTTTCGTTAAGGAACGCTTCGAACCCGTAAGTCACACTATTATGATATTCGCCTTCGCCTCGGCTAATGCCGCTATGGCTTATGCCGTAAATCCCTTCGATATCAGCGCGCGCCCGCTTTATTTATTCGGCGGTTTTACGCTAATATGGCTCGTTTTTTTTCATATGCGGCTCTTCGACGATATAAAAGATTATGAAACCGACAGGCTCGTCAATAAAGAACGCCCTCTTCCGCGCGGCGTTTTGACCATTAACGAATTCGGCGCTGGTATTTTAATATGCATCATAGCTGAAATAGCGCTTTCGGCGGCGCTCGGCTTTAAAATCTTTTCCACCTACGCGCTCGTTTTAGCTTTTACTTTAATAATGCGCCAGGAATTTTTCATAGGCGACTGGATGCGGCCTAAAATGGAATTATACGCCGCCACGCATACTTTTTCAGCCTCGATGCTCGGGCTTTTAATTTATTCTATATTAAATAACGCCGATATTACGGTCATCCCGGCGGCCTACCTGTTAGTTGCGCTTGGAAACTGGTTCGTATTCAACGTTTTTGAATTCGGCCGTAAGACATTTTCCATAAAAGAAGAACGCGACGGAGTGGATTCTTACTCGC
The DNA here is from genome assembly GCA_964436235.1 of uncultured bacterium. Lineage (GTDB taxonomy): Bacteria > Muiribacteriota > UBA9980 > UBA9980 > UBA9980 > UBA9980. Next base: position 37,344 of record CAYTCW010000002.1, on the reverse strand, counting down.
TCAGGCTTTCGCCGTTCGGCGCCTTCGCGCTGCTATCGGTAAATATATTTTTCGCTTTTTTAATGCTCTATCTTTGCGCCGGTAAAATAAACCAGGCGGCCGGCGCTAAAATAATAAACTTTATGCCCATGTTATTAAGCGCCGCGCTTATATCTTTTTTAGTTATTTGCGCCGGAATGGTTTACAGCAGAAAGCCTTCAGATTTTAATGCAAAATTTTACAGAGGCGCCGTTTCATTTTATTTAGTGGCCTACCATTTTGCCATAACTATATGCGGAGTAATTTTCTTTGATTCAAATTGAATTTATAATCGCCGGTTTTTCTACTTATTTCAAACGGCGTTTCAATGATAAATTCGCTTCCCTTACCGGGTTCGCTTTTTACCGAAACGGTTCCCCCCATAAGCGTTACGAGGCCTTTAACTATCGATAAGCCGAGGCCCGCGCCGCCGTATTGCTTCGTCAGCGATTCGTCGAGCTGGTGAAATTGTTCGAATATTTCATGTATTCTATCTTCGGCTATGCCTATTCCTTCATCGGCTACCGATAAAACTATTTCGGCTTTATTTCCAATCAAACTCTTTTGTGAAAGTTTAACTTTTATTTTTTTACCCGGCTGGCTGAATTTAACGGCGTTACTCAATAAATTGAGTAAAACCTGCTTAAACCTTAACTGATCGCCGATGACTTCATAATTAATTCCGGCGTCTATTTCATAAATCAAGTTAATATTTTTATCACTTAATAAATTTTTAATTAAATTTTTTGATTTTACCACAACATCTAAAATATTAAACCGCTTTTTATCTAAAATTAATTTCATCGATTCGATATTCGAAAAATCGAGAATATTATTTATCAGAGCTAATAAATGAGTCGAAGAAATTTTAATCATTTCATTAAATTCAAGCTGCTGCTCATCTAAGCCGGTAAAAGCCAAAAGATCGCTGAATCCTATTATTCCGTTCATAGGCGTGCGCAGCTCATGGCTCATATTATTTAAAAATACGCTCTTAGCGTCGCTTGCGGCCTCCGCTTTTTCCTTAGCCTTTATCAAATTAATTTCAAGTTTTTTTCGCTCACTGATATCTTCAATGGCAAAAATAACTTCGCTTATCTGACCATATTCGTTAAATAAAGGCGCGCCGTTAATTGAAATATATTTAACGGAGCCGTCATGCAATTTAATGGCGTGCTGGCAATCATTTACAGGCGCTTTTGACGAAATTACCCGCGCAAAAGGAAGTTGGGCGTCATCTATGGGCCTGCCTTCCATATCGCTGATTTGCCACGAAGGCGAATTATATTTTTTTCCGCTGATTTCATCTACGGTAAGCCCTAAAATTTTTTCGGCGCGGTTGTTAGCGAAAGTAATCACTCCGTCCATATTGACCGTAGTTATACCGACGGGCGAGGCCTGAGCTAAGGTGCGGAACTGCCTTTCCTTCTCCGAAATCTCACGGGTGCGTTCTTCTACTATATTTTCAAGGTTTTCGTATTGGAGCGAGTTTTTAAGAATAAGGGCTATCGCGTTATTTAAAGTCTGCATCATATCTATTTGAGACTGCGCATTGGTCAGATCGGTTACGTCGAATACGAATAAAGCGCCATATCTGTCTTTACCAAATATCAACGGCATTACTATGGAGGCGCCCCAATTTTTTAATTTTAAAATAGAGCTGGCCTCCTGCGGGCCGCAGTCATATCCCCATAATTCGGCGCGATCGATGTTATGACTTATCTGCGCAAGGTCTTCAAATTCGGCGCAGTTTACTTCGGCCCTTTTACGCTCGGGACAAACGCTTATAATACGATGATTATGGCCGCCTGAATTTTTAACGCATTCAACAAGCGCTACTATACGCCCGCTTAGAAGTTCTCTCATTTGACAAGTAATATATTCGGAAAGCATTTTCGGATTATCCGCTTTTGCCAGAATCTCTTCGAGAATATCCTGCATTAAAAAATAATTAGCGGCTTTTTCATTTATTATTTTATGTTCTTCGTTATAATCAGTCATTTATAATTTCTCCGGCGGACTCATTAACGCCATTTATAAAATTATCAAGCGTTATTTTAATTATTTCGTGATTTAATCCGCTGTAATCGGATATTTCTACTAAAGTTTCGTATGGAACCGGAATTACCGAGGTATCGACGTAGATAATTTTAGTGTGCATTTCGCGCATAAAACTCTTCGCGTTTTCTGCGTTCAAGCCTAATTCATTTTGAAATATTTCCTTCCAGCGCAGAGTCCACTCAGGCATTTAAAAAAAAGCGCCTTCTTTTCTTAAAGAGCGATATTTTTCTTTTCCAAGAAAAATCTCGACGCAGTTGATTCCCTTTACCCTCGCCACATCATGCCGAAAGGCGTATGAATTCATAAAAGCGCTGCATTCACCGTAAATTAAAAGTATTTTGCGGCCGGCCTCCGATTCGGCTTTAATTAAATCATCAACGCTCTCATGTAATTTATCAGGAAACATGTGCAGCATGGAATCTAAATAAATAACCGGCATTTTTAATTTATCGTCTTTTTGCAATTTTTCTATCTCTTTTTTAAAAATAGAACATGCTATAACCGTAATATTATCAGTAACGCTTGAATTATCAATCATATTTAACGGCGCGCCTTTTAACCGTTTCTATCACGGCGTCGATATTTTGCTCGGGCGTGCTCAGCGGTATATCGGCCCCCGACGAAGCCAGAACGAAATGGGGATCGCATTTACGGTCTTGTAAAATGTTTTCGCAAAATCTATGTATCCGTTCCGGAGTTTTTCTGTTCAAAGTAGGGCCGTCAATATTGCCGAGCAATACTTTTTCGTTTCCCATTTTATTTCTTGAAACGCTTAATTCATCGCTTTGATCGACGGCAAAACCGATTACGTTAGGAAGCAAAAGCAGCGATTCTATAAATTCATTCATAGGCGCTCCGGCGTGATGCAAAATAACGGGGCCTTTAACTTCGGAGAAAGCCGCTTTCATATAGGGCAGAGCTATTTGTTCGATTATTCTTGAAGTGACGATCATCGGATTGCAAAAAACCGCCGGAAGCGCCACAAAATGAACGCCGGCAGAAAAAAAAGAATTAACGGTTTCCACAAAAAACCGGCTCATGGAAGTTATTATCTTTTCAGCCGCCGATTCGTTAAATAAAATAGTTTCAAGCCAGGCTTCTATTCCCATCGCAAGCGGAACCAGATCTACCGGACTCAAAAATATCGCGGCTACGGCCGTATCTGAGGCACGGGCGGCGGCGAGTTTACGGGATGATTCAATGAGAAAATTTATTCTGGGATGATCTTCAACCGCAGCCATATCAATTTTAAGGAATTCTTCAATAGAAGTAGCGGCCGGTTTTATCATATTAGGCGGGCTTGAAGTAAAGTATTTGACTTGGCTTCCGAAAGCCTCGGCTATCGAAGTCAATACGAAAGGAGTGAATAAAATATCCACGCCGAACCGTTCCTTCACGGCAAGCTGGCCTTCGACATATCTATCGGGATTATTATAAAATTCGAATAAAGGACATCCCGTTAATTTAGAGCCGTAAAGCGATAAAGTCAACGAAACCGCCGGCCGGTCGGAAGCGCCGCCGGAAACCGCAGCCAGCACTCTTTCAAGACTATTCATGATAAGGGCCTCCTGTGGCTTTAATATCCTTTAGTAATTTATCAAACACCGCGGGAGCTATTATAGCATTCGCCGCGGTCGCATCGGCCCCGACTTCACTTACTAACTCCGGCCTGATGCGAAAAACCGCGCCGCCCGCGATCAGTTTTATTTTATCGCAAAGCCCGCGTTTATCGAGCTCGTCTCTAATTTTTTTGATATTCATGGCGGTAGAATACATCATAGCCGATACGCCTACGAAACAGGCTCCGATTTCAATAGCTTTATCTATAAAATCAACTGCCGGAACGTCATTTCCAAGATCGCAAATTTCGTAGCCGGCCGATTTAAGAAATATGGATACCATTTTTCTTCCAAGCGAATGAAAATCGTCTTCTATATTGTCTAATACTACCACGCACTTCTTAATACCGGCACGCATATTATTTTGATGAACAGATGATATTTTAGTCATGAAATCTTCGGAAATTTTTGCGGCCACATAGGCCTGGGCTAATGAAACGCCCTCATTAGAGTTCCAGATAATCCCTATATGTTCGAGAACGGGTTCTAATATTTTTATAACCGCGTTATTATAACCTTCTTTTTCACCGAATTCTTCAAGTAATTTATTGGCGCCGGCCCTATCGGCGGTTAAAATCAAATTCAGTAATTGACTTTGAACCGTATCAAGCATTTTTAAACTCCTATTTTTAAAAAAGATCACTTAAAGAAACCATGGTAATTATAATTCATAATGTAGATTTTGTCAAATTAAATCAGTTTAAATCAGTTTAAACCATTAAAGAGCGTTTTCACCGATAATAAATTTTAAATAAATTTATCTATATTTATATTAAAATCGATTAAATTATGTTAAAATATAACTGATTTTTCATTTATAATCATCATCAAATCTGATAAAATTAATAAAACTCAACACAGCAGCTAATATTAAATAATAAGTATATACGGAGGCCGTCTTTGAATAATATCGTCACTTTTAAAAACCCGAAATGGTCGAATGATGTAAACGCCGTCGGCGGCAAGGCTATGAATCTATTTAAACTCGCGGCGTCCGGCTGCGGAGTTCCTCCTTTTATAGCGCTTTCTACGGCTTGTTTTAACGGTTTTATCAAGTCTATGGAAACCCAATTCAATAAAGCGCTTAATAATTTAAAAACCGAAACGCCGGCCGCTATAGCTAAAAGCGCATCAGAATTGCGCTCGCTTTTTAAAGCGGACAATATCGATAAAACTCTTGCGGCCGAAATTATAAAAGCGGTAAGGGAAAATATCGGAGATAACTGTTATTTATCAGTCAGATCGAGCGCGACCACCGAAGATTCTAAAGACTTTTCATACGCCGGACAGCTCGACAGTTTTTTATTCAGAAAAACCGATTCCGAAATTATAGAAGCGGTAGCGGCATGCTGGGCTTCGGGATATTCCGACCGCGCGGTGGCCTACCGCGATATGAAAAAAATATCCCAGCGCGAAGTCAAAGTGGCCGTCGTCATACAAAAAATGGTGAACGGCTCGGTATCGGGCGTCGCCTTTACGGTAAATCCGATAACTCAGGTCCACGACGAAATGCTTATAAGCGCGGCTTACGGCCTCGGCGAAGGTTTAGTATCGGGCGAACTCGACTCCGACCAATATATATGCAAAAAATCTGATATTATCTCTATCGACAGAAAAGAAATAGTTTCTAAAAAAGAAAAAGTGGTATTCGACTCCGAAAAAGGCTATGGCACTAAAAAAGAAGCGGTCGGCGCCGGATATTGCGAAACGCAGTGCTTGAGCGATCAGCAGGTTTTAGCCATAGCCGCCATCTGCCGAAAAATAGAAAACGCCAATAACGGAGTGCCGCAGGATATCGAATGGAGCGTCGATATAGACAATCCCCGTAAAATTTATATATTGCAGACGCGCCCTATAACCACTCTCACTAAATTATCGCCCTCTAAAAACGAATACAAAACTATATGGGATAATTCTAATATAGTGGAAAGCTATTCAGGCATAACCTCGCCCCTCACATTTTCTTTCGCGCTCAACGCATATCACATGGTTTACGTTCAATTCTGCGAGGTATTGAAAGTGCCTCGCGAAAAGATCATAAACAACGATTTTTACTTCGCTAATATGTTAGGTTTATTGAACGGCAGGGTTTATTACAATATCAAAAACTGGTGCCGCCTCATATCGGTTCTGCCGGGTTATCATTATAACAGACGGTTTATGGAACAGATGATGGGCGTTAAATCAAAGATCGATTTCACGCCCGATACCGAAACAAAAGGCGGTTTCTTCCATAAATATTTCGTCGAGCTGCCGCGCCTTTTATGGTCAGGCGCCAATCTCGCCTGGCAGTTTTTTACCATCGAAGACAAAGTCGATAAATTCATGAAAATATATCAGGATATGTTCGATAAATATCAAAAATATAAATTCAACTCGGCCGAAGCGCACGATCTGGTGGGAGTATATTACGAACTTGAAAACGGCGTGTTAAGAAACTGGAAAGCGCCTATAGTAAATGATTTTATGGCCATGATATTCTACGGCATCCTGCGAATGTTAATAGATAAGTGGGGCCTTAACGAAGGCGGCGGCTCGCTTCAAAACGAATTGGTCGCCGGGCAGGGCGATGTTGAAAGCACTCTGCCTCTTAAAAAACTTCAGCAGATAGCGCGTTTTATTAAAACCGACGAGACACTCGTCGATATATTCAAAAATTCTAATGAAGATAAGCTGACCGAACTCTTCGTTTACTCGCCGCGCGCGGGTTACGGCGAAAATTATATGAAACTTTGCGATATGATATCGGCGTATCTCGAAGAATTCGGCTACCGCTCTATGAACGAACTTAAACTCGAAGTTCCGCCTTTAATGGATAAACCGCAATTCGTATTCAGCATACTTAAAAATTATACGGCATGCACTCTGCCTGAAAACGAAGGCGCCTCGAGCCATGAAAAAGAGCTGCGCGAAAAAGCGGAGCGGCAGGTCGCCGAGAAATTATCCGGCAAACGATTCTTCGGCGTTATAAGCAAACTCGCCGTTTTTAATTTCATCGTCAATAACACTAAAAGGGCTGTCGCCTTCCGCGAATATCAGCGCTTCGCGCGCACTAAAATGTTCGGGCTCGCCCGCCGTATATTTGTCGGAATAGGCCACAGGCTCGTTGATTTTAAAGTAATAGACCATGCCGACGACGTTTTTTACTTAACTAAAGACGAAATATTTTCTTATGTCGCCGGCACCGCCACCATCCAAAATTTAAGAGAGCTTATCAATCTGCGCAAGAAAGAATACGCCGAATATGAAAAAGGCGAAGACCTGCCCGACAGGATCGAAACTTTCGGCCCGGTTTACTGCAACGACCTGAGTATCGAAGCCCCGTCCGATGCGCCTATCGAAGAAAACGACGATCCTGACCTTATGAAGGGCTTGAGCTGCTGTCCCGGCGTCGTAAGAGGAAAAGTAAAGGTAATATTGACTCCCTCCGACGATATGTCGCTTAATGGCGAAATACTCGTAGCCGGCCGCACCGATCCGGGCTGGGTGCCGCTTTATCCTTCGGCTTCGGGCCTTTTAATCGAACGCGGAAGCATTCTTTCACACTCGGCAATAGTCGCGCGCGAACTCGGCCTGCCGGCGATAGTCGGCATTAATAATATAACGAAAAAACTCAAAACCGGCGACGAGGTCGAAATGGACGGCGCGAAGGGAACTATCAGAATTATCAGAAATATCAGTGAATAAAGAGGTCTTATGTTAAATAACGATAATAATGAATTAAAAAACGAAAAAGAAAACATAAAACATAACGGCGGCGATAATAGCGGCAGCGGTAACGGCGGCAATCACGATAACCGCGGTTCCGCCGTTAAAAAACCCGGATTCGATTTCGTTCATAGCTTCGCGGTTTTTCTTGTAAGATACAGGGCCGTTTTATTTTATTCATTCATAGCCGTAGCGCTCGCAGGGACCGTATTTATTAAAAATATAAAAATCGACAATAGCATCGAACTGTGGTTTCTCGATAACGATATTACGCTTCAGGCTTACAACGAATTCAAAGACATATATGGAAACGACGAAGTAATAATAGCCATGATAGATTCCGGCGGCGACGATAAGATATTCGAAGCCGGTTTTTTAAGCAAATTGAGGTCATTCTCGCTGGATGTTGAAGAAAACAAAGACGTAAGAAGAGTTCTCGGCATAGGCTCGGCGCCTTACATCGGCCTTCAGGGCGAACAGGATATGATCGTAGAAGACCTTTATGAAACTACAGATGAAAATGCCATAAATGCGGTCGAAGTTAAAAAAAGATTCGGCGAAAACAAACTGTGGCCTAAATTATTAGCCGACGATAAATTAAGACGAGCCGTTTTAATAATAGAACCTGTAGCCTCTAAAGAAATGGACACTAAACGACCTGAAATGATAGCATTCGTCAAGGAAAAATTAGACAGCTATAAATTCAATTATAAAATAGCCGGCATGGGCGTAATGTACGACGAACTCAACCGGCTCAGCCTCCACGACAGCGGAATTTTCACTTCGCTTTCATATATTATCCTCTTAATAACTCTTTATTTTTTATTCCGCTCGAGACATCTTGTTGTAATAACCTTCGTTGTAATGGTACTTTCGGGCCTCGCGTTTTTAAACGTTTACGGATTTTTCCACCAGAATTTCAATATGGTGACTATAGTTTTGCCGACGCTTATTATGATATTATGCATAGCCGACGTCAATCACATATTCAACAGATACTGCATGCATATAAAAGATATTGAAAAAGATAAAGAAAAAGGCCTCGTCATGGTAATTAAAGATATACTCTCGCCGAGCCTTTTTACGTCACTGACCGAATGCATAGGCTTTGCTTCTATTATTTTAACGCCCATAGCGGTTTTAAGAACTTTCGGCGCCTTCGCCGCCTATTCAGCCATGGCTGAATATGTCATCGTATGGGCGAGCGTCCCATATATGCTCGGCTTAATTAAACCGGCCGCTACCATAAAACTCGAAAGGCCTTTCGAAAAACTCAGTAAACGCATTCTCGATTTCGTAATACCGTATCGTAAACCAGTTTTTTTCGCTTTCGCGGCGGTTATCGCCATAAGTTTCTACGGGGTTAAATTTCTCGACGTAGACACCTATTCAATGGGGTTTTTACAGCCGTCAAATTCAGTCAGAATGGACAGCGATTTTATAGAAAACACTTATGGAAACTATCTTCCGCTTGAAGTCAGGTTTAAAACTAAACACGAAGACGGAATACTCGAACCCGATTTTTTAAACAGACTTCTTAAATCCCAAAAAGAGATAGAAACTCTCCCTGAAGCATCAAAGTGCGCTTCCATAACCGACGTTATAATGCGCCTTAACCAGATATGGACCGACGGAAAAGAAGAGTCGTACCGTATATCCGATAACAAGCTCCAGATAAAACAGCTTATGATGTTATATGAAAGCGATCCTGATAACGACTTAGTTTATATGGTCGATAAAAAATTCAGCGAGGCCAGGCTCACAATCAGAATACCAATGGTGAGCGCGGCTAATATGAAAAAAATAGAGGATAAAGTGAGCGCCGTTCTTTCTAAAAACTTTGAAAACACAAGAACGGAAGTACAGTTCGGCGGCTATGTTCCTTTATACGTGAGACTTTTAGAATATATCACCTGGAGCCAGGCCGTAAGTTTCGGTACTGCGTTAGTTTATATTTTTATCGTAATAGGCCTGTTATTCATGCGTTTTTCGGCCTTATTATGGGGACTCGGGCCTAACGTGGTACCGGTTATAATGACGCTCGGCTTTATGGGCATATTCGATATCCGTTTAGATATCGCCACCGTCACCATTGCGTCTATAACGCTCGGCATAGCCGTAGATGACACTATACACGAACTGTTTCATTACTATATATACCTCGGGCGCGGGCTCAAACCTATCGAAGCCATTAAAGAATGCCTTTCAGACGAGGGCCCCGCGGTAATAGTCACTTCGCTTATTTTATGCCTCGGCTTTTCAGTGCTGGGCTTAGCGAGCATAAAATCGGTTATGTATTTCGGCCTGCTGATAGCGCTGACGATGATATTTGCTTTTTTAGGCGAATTATTTCTGCTGCCTTCGATGATAGGTTATTTATCGGATACTTTCAGAATCGACAGAAAAATTCCTCAAGTTCAAATAACTATCGAAGATGAAGATGAAGATATAAATGAAAAAAATAAATAAAGCTATAATTAAATACTAAATCAAGTTTAACACTATATTAAACAACAAATATTGAAAATATATTATATTTAAAATACAAGGAGAAGTGATCGTATGGCGATAAAAAGTTCCATAGTTTACAGCAACGTATGGGAAGATCCCGAGTTAAACAGGCGCGCTCTTTTAATAGAACCTGAAGACTGTGTGCTGTCGATAACCTCAGGCGGATGCAACTCGCTTAATCTACTTATAGAAGGACCGCAAAAAGTAGTTTCTATAGACGCTAATCCCACGCAGAATTACCTTCTTGAGTATAAAATCGCGGCCGTTAAATCATTTGAATATGAAGAATTTTTAGAAGCCCTCGGCGTCGAGTTTTATAATAAACCTTCAAAATTCAGTTCTGACTACCGTCTTGAGTTATACGACAGGCTGAGGCCTAACTTATCCGCTGAAGCTAAAAACTTCTGGGACGAAAATCACGACATAATAAAATCAGGGCTTATAATGTGCGGCAAAGTTGAAAAATTCTTTAAACTGTACCGCAAAGTTTTAATGATATTATACGGTTCTAAGTACGAATCGATCAAAAAGATTTTCTTCTGCCCTGATATCGGAATTCAGCGCAAAATATACGAAAGCATAAATTTCAAACGCTGGCATTTATTAAACTGGCTGTTTTTAAACAGAACTATACTTAGTTTGGTCAAGGGCGCGCATTCATTCAAATACGTCGAGGAAAAAGAATTCGATAAAAACCTCAACCGCAAAGTTGACCGGGCAATGAAAAATATAGATAACCGCACTAATTACTTTTTTTCACTGATACTTCTCGGAAAATTTTTATCGCCTAAATGCCTTCCGCCTTATCTTTTAAGCGAAAACTTTAATAAACTTAAAAATAATATCGATAAGATAGAAGTTTTTCAGGGAATATCAAGCGACGTTCTGGCTAAGTTCGGGCCTGAAAGTTTTAATAAATTCAATTTATCGAATATATTCGAATGGATGGAAGACGATATCTTCAACCATGTAATGCGGGAATTCATAGAATTAGCGAAGCCGTCGTCGCGCCTTTGTTACCGCTACACATTAGCCAAACCTCGCGGTCTTGATGAAAATAACTTGAAAATACTCAAATCCGAACCGGAACTTGCCGCCGAACTTCACGCTATCGACCGCTCGTTCATGTATGAAAGCTTTCATGTTTACGGTATAGACAAAAAAGCGAAGTAAAAAATAATATTGACACGATTGCGTAATCTATGATAAAATACTTTCAGTTTTTTTGCTTTTATGCATATTATAAAACATTGAAAGGAGAAATTGAAATTGAATTTCGAATTCAACGAAGATCAAATTCAAATCCGTGATATGGCGCGTGAATTCGCGCAAAACGAAATAGCTCCGACGGCGGCTAAATATGATGAAGAGGCTAAATTTCCATGGCCGGTCATAAAAAAAATGGCCGAGCTCAACTTTCTTGGAATGATGATACCCGAACAGTACGGCGGCATGAATTTCGACGCGACCACCGTCACTTTAGTGATAGAAGAAATATCTAAAGCCGACGCGGCGTGCGGCGTCATACTCGCCGTTCAAAATTCTCTCGGCGTATCCACATTAATCAACCACGGCTCCGAAGAGCTTAAAAAGAAATATCTGCCTCAGATAGCTTCCGGTGAAAAGCTCTGCGCCTTCGGCCTTACCGAAGCCGGCGCCGGATCGGATTTCGCCGGCATGACCACTACCGCCGAAGATAAAGGCGACCACTGGCTTTTAAACGGCCGCAAAACCTTTATTACCAACGGTTCGACCGCCGAAACTTTCACCATAATTGCGATGACCGATAAAAATAAAGGCGCCCGCGGCATGAGCGCTTTCGTCGTCGAAAAGAACTTTCCCGGATTCAGCGTCGGCACTATCGAAAAAAAGCTCGGCATAAGAGCCTCCGACACCACCGAACTTATTTTAGATAACGTGAAAGTCCCTAAAGACAACCTCATCGGTAAAAAAGGCTACGGCTTCATATACGCTATGCAGGCTTTAGACACCGGCCGCATCGGCGTCGGCGCGCAGTCGCTCGGAATAGCCCAGGCCGCTTACGAAAAAGCTCTCCAATATTCAAAAACAAGAGTGCAATGGGGATCGCCCATTACCAAGTTGCAGGCTATTCAGTTTAAATTCGCCGAAATGGCCACTCGTATCGAAGCCACTAAATGGCTCGTATATCACGCCGCTTACCTCAAAGACAACGACAAACCCTTCGTAAAAGAAGCGTCTATGGCTAAGGTTTTTTCTTCTGAAATGGCCACTTTCGTAACCCATCAGGCTATGCAGATAATGGGCGGTTACGGATACATGAAAGAATACGACGTCGAAAGGTATTACCGCGACGCCCGTATAACCGAAATATACGAAGGCACCTCCGAAATACAAAGGCATGTAATAGCATCGCTGATAATGAAATAATCGAATCGAAATAAACTCTTAACCAACGGGGCGCGATAAAGCGCCCCAATTGCATATTCAAGGGGCAATAAAAATATAAGCGAGGTAAGTTTTAATGGATATTTTCGAAGAAATGCAAAAATACGGACATGAAGAACTTAACCTGTTTTATGAACCTGAATTCGATCTGAGAGCGATCGTTTCGATACACAACTCCAACCTCGGCACGGCCTTCGGCGTTACCAGGCTCGCTAATTATTTTTTCGAAGACGCCGCCATTCTCGACGCGCTTAAATTAGCCAGAAATTCTACGATGTCGGCCTCAATTTTAAACTGCGATCTCGGCGGAGCCTCGAGCATACTGATAAGCGACGAAACCGAAGAAGAAAAAAGCGAAGGTTATCTTCGCGCCTACGGCCGGTTCCTGCGATCGCTTGGAAACCGCCTCTGCACTATGCCCGATTCCGGCTTTACTCAAAAAGACATTATGTTCATATCTAAAGAATTCCCGAATGTTATAGGCCAGCCCGAATTTTACGGCAGCGAAGGGCCTTCTCATTTCATAGCCTACGGCGCACTTTGCGGAATTAAAGCCTGCGCCAACGAAGCTTTTGCAAGCGCCGTGCTCGATAAAAAAAGAATATTGGTCCAGGGCCTTACGCCAGCCGCTATTCAATTAGTTAAAATGCTTTCGAATGAAGGCGCTGAAATTATAGTCACCGATCAATATTATGACAACGTCAAACGCTTAAAAGACGAAATCAGCTCGATTCAAATAGTACGCCCCGACGAATATGAAGATATTACAGTCGATATTTTCGTTCCATGTTCCGGCATTGGAATGGTCACCGAAAAATATATAACCGAAAAAAGATGCAAAATAGTCGCCGGCATGGCAAAACTACAATTAGCTTCCGACGATATTTCCGAATTAATGCATAAAAACGGCATTATATACGCACCGGGAATAGTTATGAACGCGGCTGAAGCCGTAGTGGCTTTTTGTGAAATATTCGGCCATGACGACGATCATATTAAAAACCATATAGAGCAGATCAGCGACGTAATGAGTGAAATATTGGTTAAATCCCGTGAAACGGGCGAAACGCCCTGCGAAATAGCTCAAAAAACAGCTATAGACAGACTTTTAGTAGTGCATAAACTTAAAAAGATATTTACCGGCAATTTTGCGGTCAGTTAAAAAGCGGAGGTTGAAATGAGCGAAAATATAGTTAAAAAATATATTCTGGCGATAAATCCCGGTTCGACTTCCACTAAAATAGCGGTTTACGAAAATTTAGAGCCGTTATTCGTGCAGAATATCGCGCACCATAAAAAAGACCTCGAAAAATTTAAAAATATCAACGAGCAGTACGAATATCGGAAAAAAACCATATTAAAAGCCATCGCCGATAAAAAATTCGATCTGGATTTACTATCGGCCATAGTGGCGCGCGGCGGCCTTATGAAACCGATCGAAGGCGGCGTTTATACTATCAATCAGCATATGATAGACGATCTGATAGCCGGATTTTCCGGAAAACACGCCTCTAATTTAGCGGCGGTTATAGCCTACGGCATTTCATGGGACTTAAATCTTCCATCGTTTGTAGTAGATCCGCCCGTAATAGACGAATTCACGCCGCTTGCCAAACTTACCGGCATGCCTGAAATAAAACGGCGCTCGATGCTGCACGCGCTTAATATACGCGCGGTCGCCCGACGCGAAGCTGAAAAAATGGGCCGAAAATTCGAAGATACCAATTTAATAGTGGCGCATCTCGGCGGCGGAGTATCCATTGCCGCGTTAGAAAACGCTAAAATAATAGACGGCACCAACGCACTTTATGAAGGCCCGCTCACGCCCGAACGCGCAGGCGCGCTTCCAACCGGCGATCTAATGGATATTATATTTTCCGGCAAATACAAAACTAAAGAAGAACTTTATGCAAAACTTGTCGGAAAAAGCGGTTTTAACGCATATCTTAACACCAATTCGGCTAAAGAAGTAGGCGAATTATACGCGAAGGGTAATCCGACGGCTAAACTTGTATTTGAAGGAATGGCTTATCAGGTGGCAAAATTTATAGCTGAAATGGCCGCCGTATTGAAAGGAAAGGTTGACGCCGTTATAATAACCGGCGGCATGGCGTTTTCAAATGAATTAATCGGGCTTATATCCGAACGCGTATCTTTCATAGCGCCGGTCATACTGCATCCGGGCGAAGATGAAATGCGCGCGCTCGCTGAAGGCTGCCTGCGGGTTCTAAACGGCGCGGAAACGCCTAAAATTTACCGTTAAAAGGAGATGTGATTATGTCCATGTTTTCAATAATGAAACAGACCGGGTCGGAACAGCTTAAATTCTGCGTCGAAAAAAATTCGAACTTCAAGGCTATAATAGCCGTCAACAGCACCGCTTTAGGCCCGGCTTTAGGCGATATCACATTCGTTCCGGCCGCTTCTAATTATAAAGAATCGGCCTCCTGCGCCTGTTTTTTATCTCAAAAACTTACTAACGTTTACGCTTTTTTAGGGCTTCATTACGGCGGCGCGAAGATAATCGCGCAGGGCATGCCCGAAAAAGGTTATGAAGAAGTATATTTCCGGTCGCTCGCGCGCCATATAAATAAACTTAACGGCAGGTTCATAATCAAATCTTCAGCTTACGTAAATAAAAGCATGCTCGATTATATTAAAGTAGAAACTTCTAATTTATTAAACCAGAGCGTTATAATAAACGACGATAAAATACTTCCGGTTATTAAAAAAATAGCCATGATAAATACTTTACGCGAAGTATCCACCAAGATATTCGATAACCGCGAAATTAATAAGTTAAAATTAGGGTTTTTCGGAAGCACGGCTGATTACAATAAAATATCATGGCTTCTAAGCGATTTATCCGATATAAAAATATTCAGCGATCCATCGGTTTTAAGCGCCGAAGAAAATAATTTCGACATAGTGCTAATCTATGCATCATCTTCTAACGCCTCCGGATTTATGGACCTTTTCAAAGCTAATTTCAAGGCGGCCGTCGGTGTATGCGAAGAAGAAATAGATATGGAAGTTTATGAAGACGTCATGAACGCTAAAAATATTTTTTACGTTCCGGGATATTTAGTAGAAAATCTCGAGGCTTATTACTTCAAACGCGACCACATCAACCAGATAACGGCCGGAGAAAAACCTGACTTCGCTCCTTTCGAGTTATTCGTACGCGAAAAATTAGCTTATTTATTCGATGAATCGATTAAAAAGAAGGAAAAAATAACTAAAACTTTGAACGATTTCGCCGCAAGACGAATTGAAATGCTACAGCTGCTTAAATAAAATTTAAAAACGGTATTGTTTTATAACCGTATATTTTATAAACGATTTAAACTTACAATAAATTAAGATGAACGGGTGATTAAAATGTCGGAAAAAATCAAGGTATTGATAGCCAAACCCGGCCTCGACGGCCACGACCGGGGAGCTAAGGTGGTCGCGCGCGCTTTCCGCGACGCGGGTTTTGAAGTAATATACACGGGCCTGCGCCAGACTCCAGAACAGATAGTAAACGCCGCCATAGAAGAAGACGTTGACGCTATCGGCGTCTCCATTCTTTCAGGAGCGCATAACCACTGTTTTTCAGAGATAATGCAGCTTCTAAAACATAACAGTATAGATGATGTCATGGTATTCGGCGGCGGCATCATACCCGACGACGATATAACTTATCTTAAAAGCATAGGCGTAGCCGAAATTTTCGGACCGGGTACGCCTACGGCCGATACGGTCGATTTCGTTAAAGCCAACGTTAGAAAGGGTAATGAATAAATGTCATTCGACGCCTCTCTCATAGGGCGGTTTTTAAAGGGCGATAAAAGAGCGTGCGCCCGTATAATATCCATAGTAGAAGACCGCAGGCCGGGTTACGAAGAATATATAGAGGCCATACAGCCCCATGTCGGCTCAGCCTATGTGGTCGGCATCACCGGTCCGCCCGGTGTAGGAAAAAGTACTCTGATAAATAAACTCGCCGCCGCTTTTCTTGAATCGAACGCAAATATAGGCGTTATAGCGGTGGATCCGTCTTCGCCTTTCACGGGCGGCGCCGTTCTGGGCGACCGCATAAGGATCGGCGAAATAGGGCTCAATCCTAAATTTTACTTCCGCTCGCTGAGCAGCCGCGGCAGCCTCGGCGGCCTTTCCGAAGCCGCGGTAGACGTTATCAGGGTAATGGACGCGTTTAAAAAAGAAATCATATTAGTTGAAACCGTCGGCACCGGGCAGAACGAAGTTGACGTAATGCGCGCCTGCGACACGACGATGGTGGTAACCATGCCGGGAACCGGCGACGACATACAGGCGCAGAAAGCCGGAATATTAGAAATAGGTAATATATTCGTAATAAATAAGGCGGACCGCGACGGAGTAGAACGCACGCTGCGCGAGCTACAGACGATGCTTATGATGAACCCGCTCAACGATAAATACGAAACTCCTATAATATTAACTAAATCCAATACGGGCGACGGAATAAAAGAAGTCAAAGCCGCAGTGGAACGGCACCGGGCTTACCTCGAATCGAGCGGCTGGCTTTCGATAAAACGCTCCGAAAGAAGCGTACGCGCATTTAAAAATCTCGTAAACGCTAAAATAATAAATGAAATAGAAAGCATAGTATCACAGCATCACGGCTATGAATACATAGAAACGCAGGTTAAAAATGGCGGTTTGAGCCCGCACAGGGCAAGTATTCAATTAATGGAATATATTAATAAAAAAATATTGTGCCGGTAATGTTTTAAAAAACGGGAGAACTATTATGAGTAATATTGAAAAAATGAAAGAAAGTTTTAATAAATGGAAAGCCGATTATAATAAAAAAAAGGACGGATCGAAACTCCGGCAGAAAAAATTCATGTCGGTATCTTCCTACGAACCCGAGCCGCTTTACACGCCTTTAGATATGCAGGGGTTCGATTATTTTGAAAAACTCGGCATCCCCGGCGATTATCCGTTCACGCGCGGAGTGCATAACACCCTTTACCGCGAAAGATTATGGACCATGAGGCAGTTCGCCGGCTTCGGCACGGCGCGCCAGTCGAACGAGCGCTATAAATATCTTTTAAAAAACGGACAGACGGGGCTTTCGGTAGCATTCCATCTGCCTACTTTAATGGGTCTCGATTCAGACAACCCTTTATCGCGCGGTGAAATAGGAAAAGACGGCGTAGCCATCGACACGCTCGCTGATATGGAAATTTTATTCGACGGCATACCGCTCGATAAAGTATCCACTTCGATGACGATCAACGCGCCGGCCGCGATATTACTCGCAATGTACATAGCCGTGGCTAAAAAACAGGGAATAGCGCCCGAAAAGCTCAGCGGCACTATACAAAACGATATCTTGAAGGAATATATAGCCCAGAAAACCTTTATTTTTCCTCCTGAACCTTCCATTAAACTGATAGTTGATACAATCGAATATTGCTCGAAGCACCTTCCAGCCTGGAACACCATTTCGATATCAGGCTATCATATAAGGGAAGCGGGTGCTACCGCTCTTCAGGAACTCGCCTTCACGCTCATAGACGGCCGCACTTACGTAGAAGCAGCAATAGCGCGCGGCCTCGATGTCAACGAATTCGCGCCGCGGCTTTCTTTCTTTTTTAACTCGCACAACGATTTCTTCGAAGAAGTAGCAAAATTTCGCGCCGCCCGCCGTATATGGGCAAAATTAATGAAGGAAAAATTCGGGGCCGTCAACCAGCGCGCCCAGTTAATGCGCTTTCATACTCAGACGGCCGGCTGTTCTCTTACGGCCAACCAGATCGAAAACAATATAGTGCGCGTTACCATACAGGCCTTAGCGGCCGTTATGGGCGGCACCCAGTCGCTGCACACTAATTCAATGGACGAGGCCCTCGCGCTGCCGAGCGAAAAAGCAGTCAGAATAGCTCTTCGCACCCAGCAGATAATAGCTAACGAAAGCGGCGCGGCTAACGTAATAGACCCGCTTGGCGGCTCTTATTACGTTGAAAAACTGACCGACGAAATGGAAAAAGGCGTCATGGATTACTTCGATCAGATCGACCGCATGGGCGGCGTACTTTCAGCCATAGACAAAGGTTTCTTCCAATCCGAAATCGCCGACGCGTCTTTTCGCTATCAGCGTGAAATTGAAAGAAACGAACGCGTGGTAGTAGGGGTTAATTCATACTGCGACGCCAACAGCGAAAAAAGTACGGGCGAAATCCTTAAAATAGACGAAAAAGTTGAACGCGAACAGGTCGCCGCGCTCTGCGAGTTAAAGAAAAAACGCGATAACGATAAAGTAAAAGCCTGCCTCGGCCGCCTCAAAACCGACGCGCAAAAAGGAAGCAACGTTATGTACGCATTGATCGACTGCGTCGAAGCATACGCGTCGCTCGGCGAAATGTGCGATATTTTCAGGGAAGTTTACGGCGTTTACGAAGAGCCGCCGATGTTTTAGGATTTGTCATGAATATAGAAAAAGGCCTCATACAAGTTTATACCGGAAACGGAAAAGGTAAAACAACCGCGGCTTTCGGCCTGGCGTTGAGAGCTCGCGGCCACGGTTTTTCGGTTAAAATCGTGCAATTCATGAAATCCGAAAAAATGTTTAATACATACGGCGAAATTAAATATTTTAAAAACGATCCGGGCATCGAGATTTTTCAATTCGGCTCCGACGGTTGGGTTAACGCCGAAAATCCATCACCGCAGGACATCACCGCCGCTAAAACAGCCGTCGAAAAAGCCGTCGATATATTAAAAAATCAAAATATAGATTTATTGGTGCTCGACGAAGTATTATACGCTTACAACTTTAATTTAATTAAAAGGGAAGATATCGAAAAAATATTAGCCGCTAAGGGCGAAAATACCGAATTAATATTAACCGGACGAAACGCGCCCGATTTCGTAATAGAAAAAGCCGATTTAGTAAGCGAAATCAAGGATATAAAGCATTACTTTAAATCACGCAAAGCCATTACCGGCATAGAATTTTAAACGCGTTTTACTGCCGGAAAACCCTGACTATAATGTTGAAATAAGCCTGTAATAAGGCTGGTAAAATCATTTATTCTATTTTACTATAAGGCTGGATAAAAAATGGACGAAGGCGGCTGCGTCGATATCTGCAATAAAACCGCTTCTCACGACGAAAATATCTATTTTAAGATATTTGAAAGTTCAGACGAAGCCGTTTTAATAGTTGACGCGTCTTTTAACGTTATAGACGCCAACGCTGCGGGTTGCTTTTTTTACGGATACGCTCCCGATGAAATCAAAGGCATGAATTTTAAAAAATTAATTCATCCTGACGATCTTTCGATTTTTCCTTTTTTAACCGGCCCGGCGGCGGCTATCACCCCGAATTTCTCCAGCCGCGCGCATTTATTGAAAAAAGACTATACCTCAATAAACGCCGGAGTGGACATCGTTGAAGCCGGTCTGGATCTTTTTATGATATCGGCGGTTTTATGCGATAAATTCGAATCCGCTGATTTAACTTCAGCCGTTTTAACTTCAACAGACGATAAAATCGAAGATACTCTTAAAGCCGCGGCTGACGCTCTTCCTTTATGGATCGCCTGCGTCGATACCGAAGGCAGATATTTTTACGCTAATAAATACTATGCATCCACTTTTAAAATACCAATAGAAAATATAATAGGGCATAAATTCGTCGAATTTTTTCCGCCCGCAATGTATGAAAAACATAAAAAACTTTTTGAAGAGTGTATCGGAAAGGGAATTACGGTAACGTTCGAAGACGAATCGGATTTTGAAAACGGATATAAAGCCCATACCTACGGCATTTATACGCCATTATTCGACGCGGACAATAAAGTTTTTGCCATGAGCGCGGCCGTTTTTGATATAACCGCCGGGAAAGAGCTGGAGCTAAAAGCGGTCAGAGCGGAAGCCGGGCTCAAAGAAAGCCTTGAAAAATACAGGGCGCTCGTAGAAAATTCCATCTGCGGTATCGGAATATCTACGGGCGATAAAATAATATACGCTAACGACACGCTTATGAAAATGTTCGGCTATGATAATTTTATTGAATTTTCATCTAAAAAAATGATTGATTACCATACGCCCGATTCGCGAAAATTTATAGAAGATATAAGAGAAAAAAAAGCGCGCGGCGAAAGCGTTCCGTCTGAATTTGAAATTGAAATTATACATAAAGACGGCCGGCCGCGGACTCTTATCATAGCTTTATCGGAGACTGTTATGGACGGCCAAAACTGCTATGAAAGCACTTTTATAGATATCACTGAAAAGAAAAAAGCGGAAGATTTAATAAAAAAATTAGCGGAGCGATACGAATATATAGTTTCATCTTCAGAACAGATAGTTTACGATTACAGTGTGACAACCGGCCGCATCGAATGGGGCGATACCATCGAAAAAATTCTTGGTTACAGCCTTGCTGAAGTCAATGAGGGTTTTAAACAGTGGAGTGAAATGCTCCACCCTGAAGATAAAAATGAAACGCTTCGAAAATTACACCAGGCACAGGAGCGCTGTTGTCTATTCGACGCGGAATACCGGTTGAAACATAAGACGGGAGATTATATATGGGTGAGAGATAAAGGTTTTTTTATTCCGGATTCTTCCGGCGTGGCGGTAAGGCAGCTTGGAATGATAGAAGATATAACTTCAAAGAAAAAAAAGGAAGAAGATATCATCAATTCCCTTAAACAGTCGGAAGCCGACAGCACGGCAAAAAGTATTTTTCTGGCGAATATAAGCCATGAGATACGAACGCCCATGAACGGTATTTTAGGCTTTACCAATTTACTATCGGCAAGCGGCCTTAATGAAAAACAAAAAGAATTCAACAATATAATCAAAAATTCATCACTTCATTTATTGTCTCTGATCAACGATATCCTCGATTTTTCTAAATTGGAGGCCGGAAAACTTAAATTAGAAAATAAACCCTTCTGCATTAAAACCGCCGTTAATAATTCAATCGATTTTATATCAAAGCAGGCGGAAAATAAAAAACTAAAAGTTGAAGTTTTCATAGACGATCAAATAGATTATATGGTAAACGGCGATAAATTCAGGTTTGAACAGATATTGATAAACCTTTTAACGAATGCCGTTAAATTTACCTCGGATGGAAAAGTAGGAATTAAAATATCACATATAAAAACGGAATATAACAAAGATAAAGACAAAAACGAAGTTTTAATTTTAATAGAAATATATGACACGGGTATAGGCATCGCAGCTGAAAAAAAAGTTGAAATTTTTGAAATGTTTCATCAGCTCGATGAGTCGAACACTAAACGCCACGGCGGTTCTGGTATAGGGCTTTCAATCGTGAAAGGGCTCGTTGAATTAAAGGGCGGAAACATAACCGTAGAAAGCGAAGCAGGAAAAGGTAGCTGCTTTAAAATTAATCTGCCATACGGCATAGTTGAAGAATAAACTATATTATGATTAAAAGTATCGAAGATAAAATAATAAACAATAATATCTACAATCTTGTATTTGAACGCTTAAAACCGGCGATTTTCTTAATCGACGAATCTTTGAATATAATTAATGCGAATGCCGCCGCGCGTAATCTTTCGAAATATGAATCCGCCGTTATACATAATTTGAACTTAAATGACATATTTATTTTTATGGATAACGGGCCGGACTTTATATCAAATATTAATAACGGCGTCAACAGCAACTTCGGCATTAACGGTATTTCGAATTGCCGCGCGTTATTATTAAAAAAAGACGGAATAAAAATCGAAGTCGATTTAAAAATTAAAAAAATATTAAATGATAAATTCAGTATAACTTTTTCTTCACCTTCCGCGCCTTCCGCCTCATCCCCTTATTATAATTATAAAGTCGCGAATTCATCCGGCCGCAGCGATTTTAAATTTTCGCTGCGCTCATCGATAGACGCACTTCCTTTATGGATAGCCTGCGGCGATACCGAAGGCGTATATTCATTCGCCAATAAATATTACGATGAAATCTTCAAAATACCTTTGGATAAAATGATCGGACATAATTTTAAAGAAATATTTCCTCCCGAATTATATCTGCGTCATAAAGCGTTATACGATCAATGCGTTTCTACCGGACAGAGCGTCACTTTCGAAGATAAAAACGATCTTATCACTGGACGGGATGCCTATGTTTACGGCATATACACACCCATAATATCTGAAAATAATGAAATTTGCGGAGTAAGCGCGGCAATTTTCGACAACACCGCTAAAAAAGAACTCGAGGCGCAGATAGAAAAAACCGGCCGTGAAATTAAAGAAACCGAAGAAAAATACAGGGCATTGATCGAAAATTCAATATGCGGAATAGCAATACTTGATATGGATAAAATTATTTATACCAGCGACACTCTATTAAAAATATTCGGTTACGACAATTTTACTGAATTTTCATCTAAAAAAATAACGGAATATTACACTCCCGAAACTAAAAAATTTTCAAACGAATGGAAAACTAAAAAAATATGCGATAAAAAATATAAAGCGGAATTTGAAGTAAGTATAATTCGTAAAGATAAAAGCATAAGAACGCTTCTTATTAATCTGGCCGATATAACAATCAATGATAAAATATACACACAGACAGCCTTTATAGATGTTACCTATAGAAATGAAACTAACCGAAAATTAAAAGAATGGATCGATCGCTATGAATGCATCACGGCCGCTTCAGGCCAGATCGCTTACGAATATGACATTATGAGCGACAAAATAACCTGGTGGACCTCCATTGAAAAAATGTTCGGTTACAAACCTGAAGAAATCGAAGATACCCTTGATTCGTGGCTCAAACTGGTTCATCCCGAAGACATAGACAAAACAGTTAAAATATTCAAAGAAATTGAAACAAACGATTGCATTACCGACAATGAATATCGAGTTAAACATAAAAACGGTCATTATGTATGGATATGGAACCGCGGTTTTTTCCGCAGTAATGGTTCGCTTTTAACATCTAAGAAACTCGGTTTAATGGAAGATATAACCGAACTTAAAAAAATCGAGGAAACTCTGATATCAGCTAAAGAAAAAGCCGAAGCGGCCGGAAAAGCTAAAAACATATTTCTTGCTAATATCAGTCATGAAATACGCACGCCGATGAACGGCATTATCGGTTTTACAAATTTAATGGGCGCAAGCGGGTTAAACGACAAACAAAAAGAATTTAACGATATTATCAAAGCGTCATGCAATCATTTAATTGGTATAATTAACGATATTCTTGATTTTTCAAAGATCGAATCAAAAAAAATGAAAATCGAATATAACATTTTCGATATTAATACGGCTTTAAATAATTCCATCAAAATAATTTCTGAACTTTCTGAACTAAAAAATAATAAAATTGAAACGCACATAGACGAGCGTATAAACTATAAAATCAATGGAGATAAACTTCGATTCAAACAAATATTGATAAACCTTTTAATGAACGCCGTCAAATTTACGGCAAATGGAAAAATCGAAGTCAAAATCGAAGAATTATCTTTAATAAACGATATTTCAACGCTATTAATCGAAGTTTCAGACACCGGTATAGGCATTCCTTCCGATAAAATCTCTGAAATTTTTAAAATGTTCCATCAATTGAACGAACCGGATTCCGCACAATTCGAAAGTTCGGGAGTAGGACTATCTATAGTAAAAAATCTCGTAGAAATAATGGAAGGGTCGATAAGCGTAAAAAGCATCGTAGGAGCCGGAAGTGTTTTTACGGTTAAACTGCCGTTTAAAGTCATAAATAAAGATGATGATATCATCGATAAAAAAAATGCCGCGGACCGTGATGATAATTTTTTAAATAAAAATAAGTCTTATAAAATATTGCTCGCCGAAGATGACGCTATCAGCCGTCTTTTAGTTAAAGCTATTTGCGATAAAAATGGATGGAATATTTTTATGGCCAGAAACGGCGTTGAATTGCTCGAAATATATAAAAAAGAAAAATTCGACATAATATTGATTGACGGCCAGATGCCTTTAATGGATGGTTTTGAAGCGGCCGCCGAAATAAGAGCTTTAGAACAAAAATCAGGAACAAGAATTCCTATAATAGCCATCACCGCCTGCGCGCTTAAAGAAGAACAACAAAAATTTATAGACGCCGGTATGGATGATTATATTTCAAAACCTATCGAATCTGAAACTCTTTTTACTCAAAAAATTTTAAGTTATATAAACAAAGAAATTCAATAACTAACAATTTTATTAATTTTAACCCTGTTAAATTTTAACCCTTGAAATATTAAATAAAATATGATAAAATATACTTAATCAAATATATCATTAATTAGTAGAATATATTATAGTATATAATAAACAACTAATATTTTTTAAATTTTTCAGGAGGTTATATTATGAAAGTCATTATTGTAGGCGGCGTTGCCGGCGGAGCTTCCGCGGCCGCCCGGCTCAGAAGGCTCGACGAAAAATGTGAAATTACGATGTACGAACGCGGCGAATATATATCTTTTGCCAACTGCGGTCTGCCTTATCATATAGGCGGCTCTATAGAAGACCGCGAGTCTCTTTTGGTGCAAACCCCCGAAAATATGTCCGCAAGATTTAATTTTGCCATAAAAACTTTTCATGAAGTAATATCCATCGATACTAAAAATAAAAAAGTCAAAGTCAAAAACTGGAAATCGAACAATATATTCGAAGACAGCTATGATTATTTAGTACTTTCACCGGGCGCCGCGCCGATCAAGCCGCCTATAACGGGCATCGAATCCGATAATATTTTCACTTTAAGGACCATACCCGATATGGATAAAATAATTGCCGCTATGAAGGCCGGAGCAAAAAGCGCGGTAGTCGTCGGAGGCGGTTTCATAGGCGTAGAGGTCGCTGAAAACCTTATCGAAAAAGGATTTGCCGTCTCGCTCGTTGAAATGCAGGACCAGGTTTTAACATTTTTAGACCCGGATATGGCGGCTTTTGCCCATAACGAAATGAAATCGCATAAACTTAAACTTTACCTTTCCGACAGGGTAACCGAATTCAAAAAAAGCGCGAACGGCAAAGTAGCTCTAAGCCTTGCAAGCGGTAAAATTCTCGAGGCGGATATGGCGGTTCTCGCTATAGGAGTAATGCCGGAAGTAAAACTCGCTAAAGAAGCCGGGCTTAAAATAGGAGAAACCGGCGCGATAGCCGTCGATGAAACCATGCTCACTTCAGACCCTTCCATATACGCCGTAGGCGACGCGGTCGAAGTTACCCACTTTGTCACTAAAACTAAAATTAAAATACCGCTCGCCGGCCCCGCTAACCGCCAGGCGCGCATAGCCGTAAATAATATCTGCGGGATAAAATCCGAATATAAAGACACCCAGGGAACTTCGATAGTAAAGGTTTTCGACCTTGCCTGCGGGGCCACCGGCGCGAGCGTGCCGCTTCTTAAAAAATTTAATATACCATTTAAAACAGTTACCATACACGCCGGAAGCCATGCCGGATATTATCCTTACGCATATATGGTGCATCTCAAACTTATATATTCGCCCGAAACCGGCAAAATTCTCGGCGCTCAGGCCTGCGGCTACGACGGAGTCGATAAGCGCATCGACGTTATAGCCTCCGCAATACGCCACGGCGCTACCATCCACGATCTGAGCGATTACGAGCTTTCATACGCGCCGCCCTTCGGCTCCGCAAAAGACCCCGTTAACATGGCCGGCTTCGTCGCCGAAAATAATACTCCTGATTTCGCCCCGCTGATAAGTATATTCGATATAAAAGAATATATGGCTAACGGCGCTTATTTAATAGACGTTAGAAATACCGACGAAGTAATTTCCGGCGCCATCGAAAATTCCGTAAATATACCGCTTCATACCCTAAGAAGCCGGCTTATCGAAATACCTGAAGACAAATTAATATTAGTTTACTGCCGGGTAGGACTGCGCGGTTACATCGCACAGAGAATACTCAAACAAAACGGATTCAATGTCGTTAATATAAGCGGCGGATGGGAAAGTTATAACACCTACTATAATCAGGGCGATTTCCAACACTTTATACCTGGTGAAAAAGA
>CAYTCW010000002.1:8849-10848 GCA_964436235.1 uncultured bacterium | reverse complement strand
TTTTCGGATAATTTTGATAAAGCTATGGCCGCCGCTATTATCGCCAACGGCGCGCTGGCCATGGGAAAAAAAGTATCGCTGTTTTTCACTTTCTGGGGGCTTAATATACTCCGTAAAAATAAAAGCGTGCCCGTAAAGAAAAACTTTATAGAAAAAATCTTCGGTTTTATGATGCCGCGCGGAACTAATCAACTCGCTCTTTCCAAAATGAATATGATGGGCATGGGCACTAAGATGATAAAGGGCATAATGAAACAGCATAACGTAGAGCCGCTCGAAAAACTTCTTCAATCGGTAAAAGATAACGGCGGAAAGCTCGTCGCATGCCGCATGTCAATGGAATTAATGGGAATCAAAAAAGAAGAGATGATCGACGGCGTCGAAGACGGCGGAGTGGCGGCTTATCTTGCCGACGCCGAAAAAGGCAATATTAATTTATTTATATAAGCTGAGTAAATACCGTTCAAAATGCGATTAATTATCGAGCGTTAAGGTTATATTCTTTCCTTTTTTACCTTTACGCTCGATATTTATCGTAAATAAACCTTTAAATTTTTCATCGGCCGCATCAAAAGAATATATTTTGAGATAGTTTAATATATTTTCTTTATTTCTTTCGGCCGCATAAACTTTATTATCATATTTAATAAAAATAAGCATATCGCCGCCGCCCAACTTGCATTCAACAAGTTTATAACGCCCGTCACGGCCTTTTTTAAAAAAATAATTATCTTCTTCTAAAAGACTGCCCTGAACGGAGTAAAATCTAATTTCACTTTCGCCGTCCGAATCGATATCTACGAGCGAAGTATAATAAACCATAAAGCTGGATTCAAGGGTTTTATTTATAGTATCGTCGTCTGAATCGCTTAAATTCATAGTTTTCGGATCTATTCCGGCTTTTCGTAAATAAGTCGTCTGGTTTAAGATAGTTTTTCCTTCTTCTAACATGGTGTCTTTGTCGGTAACGTCAATTTCAGGATTAAATGAAGGCGTTTCAAGCAGGCGTTCCTTATTGGACGATATTAAACGTACTAGTTTTTCAGCCAGACCGTATTTACAATATTTATCAATATCGCCGAGTTTAATTTTCGAATTTTTTCCTTCTTTAACTATGTTAATCAGCCTTCTATCTTCATTTTTAGCGTATGACGGCGCTATTGTATAATTAAAAAACAGTAAAAAGAAAAACAGTATTAATAAATATAGCAGGGCTTTTTTCATAAAATCTCCTATTATTATATTTTAAATTTTAATATTGGCTGTATGAGTTCAATCTTTGCTCGAGCGTGCCTGAATGTATTTCAAAAAGGTGATTATCGTAGTCATAAAAATATATTGAATCAGCTTCGCCTTTAATTCTGCTTCTGCTTTCTTTAATTTCAACGCCTGCCGCTTTGATTTTATTAACATAACCGGCAAAATTTTCAACATCGGTTTTAAATGCCACGTGATTATATGTACGTTCTTTAAGCGGCTCGCCCTGCATTAAAGCTATCCATACTCCGTTTATCAATAAAAATATCTCGGGCGATATGGAAAAAGTTTTCAATCCGCTCAAATATTTAATTTCAGCATCAAATATCGATATAAAAAGTTTCGCAGTTTTTTCAATATCTTTGACTATTAACGTTATATGGCTTATTCCTGAAATCATATTTTCAATCCCCGATTTATAATTTAAATCAAATAAAAAACTACTTTTTTTTAACATGCACCACGAGGTTTTCCCATGCTTTTATAAATTTATCTTTTTTATAAATTACTATTCTGCCTTCGAGTGAATCGGCTAATTCGACCTGCTGAGTATCAACTGAAAGCACGGTTACCGTATGTAAAATATTATCGAGCACATAAATATTAGTTATAAAAGGCGCGTTAATATTTTGAAGGCTGTCATAATTTTCACGCGTAAGTTTCACTTCGTATTTATCGGGATCTAATTTCAGCCTCAAACCGCGCACTATATTTATATATTCAGTTCCCGTAACCTGCGTCA
>CAYTCW010000002.1:3443-8749 GCA_964436235.1 uncultured bacterium | reverse complement strand
ATTAATTAAAATATAAAATAAAACTATAATTATTTCACCGACTTTATAATTTTATCGGTCGCTTTCATCGAACCGCCAATTACTATACCGGTATAAGCGGCATTTATAAAAATAATCAGGCAGACCATTTCCAGCCTGCCTGTTTATTTTTATAACATAATTTATATTATTAAATTTTTAAAATATAATTTTTCATTTATCAAACTAAAATTAAGCTTTTTCCTCTTCATCGTCTTCCCGGTCATCGTCTTCGAATTCGTTTCCCGCGCCGGTATTATTGCCCGATACTATAAACGCCGAGGATATCTTGTTCAATTCGTCGGCTATATACTGAAGTTCGTTAATTATCTCGCCTTTACGGCCCTCAGCTATAGTTTTCATCTTAAAATCCTGTTTGATCTTTTCGATTATTATATTAAGATTTTGAAGCATTTTCTGGTCTTCGCCTATTATTTTATCCAGACTTTCCGTCATAGTGTTAAACGCGTCGGCAAGGTCCTGAAGTTCGTCACCCTGCCTCAGTTTAATGCGCCGCGAAAAATCGCCAGAGGCTATAGTTTTAGCCGATTCCTCCAGCCTGTAAACCGGCCCGGCAATCTTATGAGAGACAAAGACCGATAGAAAGCATATAATTATGGCTATAAATATCATTCGCGCTATAAGCACCTGGTTACCCTGTTTAAAAACCTCCACCAGCTCGTCGTATTTTTTTGTCGGATCGGAAATATCTTTCCATATCGAAAAATAAACCGTCCAGCCGACGATCATGGCCACTAAAAGCATGGCCACGAATATTACGCCCATATAACGGAACTGAAGACCGCGCTTAATTAAAAAAATTCTTCTCTTAAATTTAGCGCCGCCTTCGAACTTATTGTCTTCGCTTTCGTTAGAAACCGCTTCGACTACATTGTCTTTTTCATTTTCGTTAGCCTGCATTTCTTTATTCTCCGACATAATTCACCTCTTATTTATATCTTTAATATTTTTGACTTAATTAAACCGTAACTATTGACGGGTATAATTATTAATACTACCTTAAACGGCATGGTTTTGTCAATAACTATAATTAAAAGATCGCTTATTCGCATACGCGATCTTTACTCAAAACAAATCGCTTTATTATTTTATTGCCTTACCACATCTTCAAGATCGGGATTATGGAAAGTACAGTAAACCTCGTCATGGGAGTTCAACCTAAAATTACCGTCACACCAGCATTTTGGATAATACCGTAAGTACTTCGAATCAACTAATTTTTTAAGATTAATATCTTTTTTAACGTGGCTGATAGAACTTGAGGAAAAATCGGCTTTATACTCCGATATGGCCGTCGAAATAGACTGGCGCGCGGAACGGCACGATATAAAGGCCACGTTATCTTCGATGGTAAAATACTGAAGACTCGCAACGTAAATAAAACCAGCCACGAAAAGTACTACCGCCGCGATTTCATACCAGCTATAACCGCTCTGAGACGGTGTAACGCTCGATATATATTTAGTGGTTTTGGGAGTATAAGTTCTTTTAGCGTATTTTGTATCCATAAATTATATTCTATATGTTTTTAATGAAAATGTCAAATTCATCCGGAACACCCGTATTAAATTTCATTACCTTCAATGACGCCGGATGGCTAAACTCTATTTCAGCGGCATGAAGCCAGAGCCTGTCCGCAAAATATTTTTTGCGCGAAAGCATTTTATATATATCCGGTGGCGTATATAAAATATCGCCCGCTACCGGAAATCCGATATGCGATAAATGCACCCTTATTTGATGAGTGCGCCCCGTGCGGGGCATAGCTTTTAAAAGGCTGAACCCGTTTTTAGCGCAAACTAACTCAAAACCGGTATAAGACTCGCGGGCCTTATTAGCGCCGTTGATAATCACCGCCATTTTTTTACGGTCGGTTTCACTTCTGCCTATCGCCAGGTCAACCGCGAATTTAGCCCGTTTAACTTCGCCGCTCACTATCGCGTAATAAGTTTTTTTAATAGTGCGAGCTTTAAATTGATCGGAAAGACTTTTATGGCAAAGATCGTTTTTGGCTATTATTATTACGCCCGAAGTATCTTTATCGAGCCGGTGGACTATTCCGGGCCTGATAACGCCGCCTATGGACGAAAGATCATCACAGTGCCCCATGACCGCGTTCACTAAAGTCGCGCTCGAATGCCCCGCCGCAGGATGAACCACCATGCCGCTTTTTTTATTTATTACTATCAAATCGCCGTCTTCATAGATAATATCTAAATCTATCTTTTCGGCCTTAACGGCTAAAACTTCGGCTTCAGGCACATATACGGTGATTACCTCGGTCTCTTTAACTAAATACGATGGTTTATTCAATTTAGCCGATACGCTCGAAACCACATTGCCGCCGTTTATAAGTTTAACTGCAAGACAACGCGAAATCTGCGGTATTTTATCGCTTATAATTTTATCAAGCCGCAAATTTTTATCGGCCTCTGAAACCGTTATTTTAAATTCGGAAACCGGCATTAATTACCCGCTTTTTTAGATTTATTATTTCTCTTTACGATATACGCCAACAGTAAAGTCGCAAAAATCCAGCCGCCTGCGCTGACGATCTGCGAAGGCGAAAGTCCGAATATAAAAGCGCCGCGGTCATCATCTCTTAAAAATTCAATAGCGAAACGCCAGGTCGAATACATGTAAATATAGGACACAAACAATATGCCATCAGCTTTTTTAACGAATTTTTCAACCGCCAATAAGACGAATAAACTTATAAGACAAAACGCCGCTTCATATAATTGAGTAGGATGACGCAAAGCCGCCTCTTTTAAATTTGGAAAATTAATTCCGAATGCCGAGCTCGTAACCGCGCCATAACAGCAGCCGTTTAAAAAACATCCGATACGCCCGAAAAAATGGCCAAGCGGAAGAGAGGTTATCAGCATATCCGCGGTCTTAAAGTAATCAAACTTATTTTTTGTTATATAATACGAAAGAGCCGCCACCACGCCTATTAATCCGCCATAAAAAACTAAGCCGCCCTTATGAAGATAAAAAACTTTAATCGGGTCATTGGCATATTCATGGTAATTAACTATTATGTAAAATATGCGGGAACCTACTATAGCCGATATTATTGAATAGATAGCCATGTCTAAAATGGCCGCCGTTTCGATTTTAAAACGCGGCGCACGAAAAATAGCCAGTAATATGCCGAAAGTAAATCCTAATGAAATAAAAAGGCCATAACTGTGTATAGTTAACGGCCCAAGATTAATTATTACCGGATGCATTAATTCTCACTTTCACTTTGTGTTTCCGCCTCTTTGGCGTCTTCATGCGATTCCCAGAACATTTCGACTATAAGCATTCCCACGCCGACGTTGATTACTATATCAGCCACGTTAAATACAGGCCAGAATCTTACGTCTATAAAATCTATAACATACTTGAATTTAAGACGATCGATAAGGTTTCCCAGCGCACCCGCCAGTAAAAGCGCGAGCGCCGTCTGCACCCACAGATTATCAGGCGCAAGATATTTCGAATAATAAACAATAACCAGAATCGATATCGAAGCCACGGCTATGAATAAATACCATTTTTTCTGAAAAAGCCCGAACGCGGCGCCGTAATTATGTACGTAAGTAAAATGCAGCACCTCATTAACTATCGGAATACTCTGCCCCAATATCATCGTTTTAATAACGGCATATTTAGTGAGCTGGTCTAAAGCAAGAACGACCGTAGCAAGCGAAAACATCAGTTCGCTTTTTATAATGGCCACAAAATTGGTTAAAACGAATATAGGCCATGTGACGGCCAGCATTACGATCATTACGATCGTAAATAATATCCACATAAAAAAGTCATATACTAAACCGAATATTTTTTTCATTATCTGCTTTTATCCTGTTATTAGCGTTAAAACTTGTGTTACCTACTTTTTATCAGCCTTTTCCTGCTGCTCGAGTTGTTTTTTATATTCCCTGATGGCGTCATTGATGTTTTTATAAGATTCCTCTTCTTCAGGTTCGACCGCAAATATGCTTTTATACTCTATTATGGCGCTTTTTCGCTTTTCTTCCTCATAATCGGCGTGAGGATCGCCCCAGTGGTTCCATGCAAATGCCATTCTATCCTTCATTTCATAAACAAGCGCCGGAAAATCTTCTTTGATCATATACCTGTAATTACCGCTTTTCCAATCGGATGAAAGCAATTCGAAAGAAGAAGGATTCAATTGATAAAAGATCCAGAAAGCGGCCGTGAAACATATAATAGAAAATGTGACCAATACGAGTGAAACGACCGTTAAAAACCTTGAAGTACGGCCTAACTTAAAGAAAAATTCGCGAAGGCCGCCCACGAAACGCGCTTTATTTTCACGGCTGATTTCTCCCTGAACGTCATAAAGCTCCGTATAGCATTTTCTGCACATAAGCCCGCCCGTGCTCAATTTAACGTCGGGCATAACGCACTTTTCACAAACGTTTTTACGGCAGCCTATACAAATGCCGAGTATATTATCGCTTATATGATTGTAATTATCACATACTTTTTCTTTTTCGCCGAATATAAAATTGGATACTTTATCTATTAAACCAATTTTTTCTTCTATTTTAACGTCAAAAGATTCGTTGATCTTTTTTTGAATGTCGTTTAATTCTTCATAACAGAATTTACATATTATTTTTCCGCTTAAATCGGATGTTATAGGGGCTTTACAATCCGGGCATACGGTTTTTTTACAAATACCGCACGACCCCGTTACTGGCTTTGAATGCCTCGAAGGACAGCCGTCAGCTTTTTTAGCCAATTAACCCACACACCCTTTTAACTGTAAACAATAGTACTGATAGTAATACTGCAAATATAACAACGGCTCAAATCAATATGTAATCCGTAATTATCATATCCGGACAATACGAATCGATATAAATATCGGCATTTATAAATAATATATTATACCGCGGTATAATTCTATTTTTTATTTTCTTTTAACGGCTATTAATACCTTGACGCCGTTAATATCCCATTCTTTTGAATCGGCACCGGTCTCGTCTTTAAATATATTGTCGGTAAGCGTTTCACTTTTTATGTAATCGCTGAATTTATCGACGCTGTTATTAACCGCGGCCGCTTTATCTTTATCGACGACGCTGTATAAAATATTAATTTTATCTAATATTTCAAAATCAGCTTCTTTACGCATGTTTTGAACTTTATTTATTATCTCGCGCGCGTAGCCTTCCATTATTAAATCTTCAGAAAGGCGGGTATCCAAAGCAACGCCGTATTCGCCGTCTATTAAAACCGAATAA
>CAYTCW010000002.1:1823-3343 GCA_964436235.1 uncultured bacterium | reverse complement strand
ATGTTTTTGATATTAAGTTCTTCATCTATTAATTCCTTCATCGAAAGCACGACTTCTTTTTCATGCGGCTGGACCGTTTTCACTATCATTTCACCGATCGGCTGCCTTACTTTTATAGAACATGCATTGCGCGCGGAACGGCCCATATAGACCACATTTTGAATTAAAGCCATCTGCGATTCGAGCTCTTCGAAATTAATTTCTTCGCTATATTCAGGATAATCGGTCAAATGAACCGATTCTTTAGCCTTCGCATCGATCTTGCAAACTAAATTGCGATATATCTGCTCGCTTATAAAAGGACAGAAAGGCGCTATTAATTTTGAAAAATCAACGAGTATTTCATATAAAGTCAAATAAGCCGCCGTCTTATCGTCGTCAAGATTGAATTTCCAGAAACGACGGCGGCTGCGCCTTACATACCAGTTCGAAAGCTCTTCGACGAATTTTTCCATAGCGATAGCCGCCGGCATTATATCGAAGCGGTCGAGCTCTTCACGCACTTTTTTAACTAAACGGTTGAATTTCGATTTAATCCATTGGTCTATCAGCGGGCGCTTTTTAACCTCGATTTTATGATCGAGCGGATTGAAATTATCGATATTAGCATATAGAGTAAAAAACGCATAGGTGTTTTGAATGGTGCCGAGAAATTTATTGTGCGCTTCCATTACCGCGTCTTCGAAGAAACGGCGCGCGTTCCAGGGCGAGGTGCCCGAATAAAAACACCAGCGCAACGCATCCGCGCCGTATTTATTGAACATAATGAACGGATCTACTATATTGCCTTTACTCTTGCTCATCTTAACGCCGTTCTTATCCTGTATAAGCCCCAGAACGACAACATTTTTATAAGACGATTTTTTATGAAGAAAGGTGGAAGTCACAAGCAGACTGTAAAACCAGCCGCGAGTTTGGTCAACGGCTTCACATATAAAATCGGCAGGAAAATTTTGTTCGAATTTATCTTTATTTTCGAATGGATAATGCCACTGCGCCGTATGCATCATGCCCGAATCGAACCAGCAGTCGATAACTTCAGGCACGCGCTTCATCTTGGAGCCGCAACTGCATCTTACTAAAACTTCATCAACATAAGGCTTATGCAATTCTATATTATCGGGACAATTTTCCGATTTTTTCTTGAGCTCTTCAATAGAGCCTATACATTCTATTTTTTTGCATGATTCGCATATCCATACAGGAAGCGGAGTTCCCCAGTACCTGTCGCGCGAAAGCGCCCAGTCGATCATATTTTCGAGGAAATTTTTGAACCGGCCGTTTTTAATATAATCGGGATACCAGTTTATACTGTCGTTATTAGCTAATATTTCATCTTTAATAGCTGTCGCTTTTATAAACCATGAATGACGGGCGTAATAAATGAGCGGACTGTCGCAGCGCCAGCAGAATGGATAGGTATGTTTAATTTTGCCGCTCTTATATAATATGCCGTTTTCTTTCATGAATTTTTGTATGGACGCATCGGCGTCTTTTACGAATATGCCCTTCCACGGC
Source organism: uncultured bacterium (assembly GCA_964436235.1). Lineage (GTDB taxonomy): Bacteria > Muiribacteriota > UBA9980 > UBA9980 > UBA9980 > UBA9980. The sequence continues at coordinate 1,825 of CAYTCW010000002.1, read as the reverse complement.
GT
>CAYTCW010000002.1:0-1723 GCA_964436235.1 uncultured bacterium | reverse complement strand
CCTTTATATTCGGCGGTTATTTCATACTCGCCCTTAAGCTCGCCCGCGCGGGCTTTAGCAAGTATTAAATATTCATCGTTAGTTTTAACTTTAATATAATCGTGATCATTATGCACTGCGAGCGCTACGTTCGAAATAAGCGTCCAGGGCGTGGTCGTCCATACTAAAAAGTAAGTGTCCTGCTGATTTTTAATCTTAAATTTTACATATACCGAAGGGTCTTCGCATTCTTCGTAACCCTGCGCCACTTCGTGCGAACTCAAACCCGTTCCGCAGCGCGGGCAATAAGGAATGACCTTATGGCCCTGATATAAAAGGCCGGCGTCGAAAAACTGTTTGAGCGACCACCATACGGTTTCGATATATTCATTAGTGCAGGTAATATAAGGGGCTTCCATATCTACCCAGAAACCGCCGCGGTCAACCATCTTGCGCCATTCGGCCTCGTATTTGAAAACCGATTCGCGGCATTTTTTAATAAAAGCCTCTACGCCGTATTTTTCAATTTCCTGCTTGCCGTTGATGCCGAGCATTTTTTCGACTTCGAGCTCTACCGGCAGGCCGTGAGTATCCCAGCCGGCCTTGCGCGATACGTAATGACCGCACATGGTTTTATAACGGGGTATAAGGTCTTTCATCACTTTAGTTAAAACATGCCCCGGGTGAGGCATTCCATTTGCGGTCGGCGGGCCTTCATGAAAAACGAATGGCTTCGCGCCCTGTTTTTCTTCCATCGATTTATAAAAAATACGACCGTCATTCCAGAATTTTAATATATCAAGCTCGCGCTCCGGCTTGATCTGTGATTCAACCTTATCGAATATCATCTTTTCATCTCCATTATTCTCTATTATCTATGATATATAAAACTCAAAACATATATTAATTGGAATTATCCATCCACATTAATTTAAAAAAACGACTTAATTCTATCAAATTTTAATAAAAAAATCAATAAAATTAATGGATAGTGATTTTTATATATGAATTCCATTCTGTCTTCTATTTTATTTAGACTAATTTGAACCTTTATGGTATAATGTAAAATATATATCAGTAGGGTTAATTTAACGAGGAGGACTAAATTTATGAAAAAAAGAAAATTATCTTCATTCTTATTATCCACGGCTATTTTTTTATCTTTGATCTTAACTTTTAACCCGGGCGCCCTGCTCGCTCAACAGGATAGTGGTAATTCTGCCGAACCCGGACAAATTCAGAATACCCAGCCGGAAGGCTCTGAAAATCCAGGCCAGCCGCCCTCTGAAAATAACGACCGACGCGACGGCAAAATGAAACCGCCCGCACCGCCCATACTTTATATAGGTTTTGCCGTAAAAACCGAAGGCGAATTTGAAGCGGCATGCGCTAATTTTTTCCCGCCTCCGCCCGAATCCAACAATAAAAAGAAAAAAGAAGGCAAATTAAAAAAACCCGAAGGAACCATCGAAATCGGTAAAGACACTTATTTTATAGTCGAGGCTAAAATAGAAAGACAGGACGCCTCGCAACAGCTATTTCCCGAAGAAGCTAAAAAAAACGGTTTAAAACCGCCCGCAATCATAAAATCATGCTCGGCTAAAATATCGAGCTCCTATTTTGAAATGCCCGAAGCCCCGCCAGCTCCAGGCCAGGGCGATCAGATGAAAATGCCCGAAGGAAAAGCTAACATAGTAGGCGATATCAATTTAACCGCTGTCGAAAAAGAAGCCGGAAAGAAAAA
>CAYTCW010000001.1:65306-109700 GCA_964436235.1 uncultured bacterium | reverse complement strand
AAAAGCGTCAGGCAATTTGCAGATAGGGGGAGGGTTTAAGGGAGGGGGAAAGGGTTGCTAACCCTTTCCCCCTCCCTTTTTAATTTAACGCGCTAAATTAAAGCGTAATAAATCCGATAATTAAATCGGGCCGATTATATTTAGCGGCCTGATTTTTGCAATAAGGAATAATTATGACGCATAAATATAATTTTCTATTAGCTAATCCGGGCATATTTGCAATTAAGTTCATACCGCGGAAACTGCCGGCGTTTTTTATTATGGTTATTTTATCGATATTTTTTTGCGTTGCGTCCTGTTGTACCGGCGCGGCATTTGCGCGAGATAACAGGCCGGCAAACGACGTTGAATTTGGCGCGTGGCGCAGTGAATTAAAAGGTTCGCTCGGCTTTGCGAACGCCGGTTTCGATTTAAAGAGTGATTTCAAAAAAGACGCGCGCTTCGATTTAAAGACGGCAGCGCTGCCAGGCTACACTTATAATATCGGTTACTACTCAGATATCCGTCTGCGTTCTAATGTAATCAAAAACTACGGTGAAATGAAGGCTTACGCCGCCAATAACGTTTTAATCAACAATATTGGATTCGGCGCGGGCGGGGTTTCAAATCTTATAGTCGATATGCGTTTCAGCGACGTAGAGCTTCTGGCGTCGAGGGAGCTTGCCGCTAACGACCGCAACGGTTTTGCCGACTTGATTTACGGGGTTAAGGCCATAAGATTTTCGGTCGATTTAAGCGACAAAGACTTTAAAATGATCAACAATTACTTAAGAAAAGTAATAGTTCCGGTTGCGGGCGTTCATGCTAAATGCAAAATAAACGATAACTTCAAATTTTACATGTGGCTTTATGCGGGAAGCGCTAAAACGGGCGGCTACAATTATAAAACGGCCGACCTCGACGCCGGGATCGAGTATCACTTCACGCCGCGCGCGCCTGAGTACAGGGAAATTGGCGACAAGGTAAAAAGCGAAAATTTCCGGCTCAATCAGCAGATGGACTGGTTCGTTAAATTAGGTTACAAGGAAAGATACTTCCGCGAGACCGCCGGCGCCAACGTTATCAAAATAGGCCACAGCGGGCCGGAAGTAAAATTCTCCGCCCGGTTCTAATTCTGGAATCTTCTACCTTCATATCATTTAAATCGTTATTTTTTCCTTAAATTCCACTCACGCGCAAGGCCGCATTTGGCGGTTTCTCTATATCCGTCTTTCATGTCGCGTCCTGTTGAAGCCATCGTATTGACGACTTCGTCGTAGGATATGCGGTGTTTGCCGTCCGAATTAAGGGCGAACGCGGCGCATTCAAAGGCGCGGGCGGCGGCCATGGCATTTCTTTCGATACACGGTATCTGTACTAAACCTAATATCGGATCGCAGGTAAGGCCGAGATGATGTTCGAGTCCCATTTCGGCGGCATATTCAACCTGATATATCGTGCCGCCGAGAAGTTTAGCGGCGGCGGCGGCGGCCATCGCGCAGGCCACTCCGACTTCGCCCTGGCAGCCGACTTCAGCGCCGGATATGGAAGCGTTGAACTTGGCGATATTACCGATAAGTCCGGCGGTAGCCATTGCTTTAACTATTTTAGCGTCGCTGAAATTATAGGCTTTTTTCAATAAATATAAAACCGACGGCATAACGCCGGCGGAACCGCAGGTAGGAGCGGTTACAACGAGTCCTCCGGCTGCGTTTTCTTCGGAAACCGCGAGCGCATATGCAAAAAGCAGATTGAGTTTCTGCAGGATCTCGCTGCTGTTATTAGCCTTGAGATGGTAAGAATAGGCTTTTCTGGCTAAGTTAAGACCGCCGGGCAGGCGGCCTTCAGTTTCGAGGCCGCGCGCTATGGCTTTTTTCATCGCATCCCAGGCGGCGCCGAGATGATCTAAAAGAGAGGCGTCTTCATTTTCTTCGACGTAATCGCTTAAAAGCCGGCCATTTTTATCGGCCCACTCGAGTATATCGGTAAGGCGGCTCATCGGATAAATATAGGCACCCGCTTTAAAAGTGCCTTCCTCGTCGGCGAGATCGCCGCCGCCGACGCTGTAAACGCGCCACGAACCGACGGCCGCGCCCGAATTATCGAGCGCTTCGAAATACATACCGTTAGTATGCAGCGGCAAAAGCTCTTCTTCTTTAAAAACCACTTCGCAGGCCGCCGGCTTAAATTCATCGATTATAGCGGCGTCGGTAAGGTGGCCGCGCCCGGTGAGCGCAAGGCTTCCGTAAAGCGTTGCCTTATACGACGACGCCGCGCCGGCGAAACGCGACTTGAACATTGCGGCTGCTTTACGAGGCCCCATGGTATGGCTGCTCGAAGGCCCGTGACCTATTTTATATATTTCTTTAACTGACTTCATTCATTTCACTCCGTTTTACTTAAATTTATAACTGAATTCGCGACTTTATTGAATTTATTACGCAGTACGGCCGAAAGAGTATTTACTTCCTCTACTTTCAAATTATCGCCAAGATTAAAAAGCACCATCACGCCGAGAGGGATCAAAATTGAAAGCGTGAAAAGATTATACAGCGTATTAAAGCCAAAAAACAGGGGTTTCATATATATAAAAACGCCGTCGTAAATATAAAAAAGCAGAATCCCCATAAACAATGAAGCCAGCGTTATCTTAAAAAACGAATACATTATCTTTTTAACCGCCACTGCCCGTATTCTTAATTTAATGAAGATAAATAGTATAATAAAATTAAGGATCATAGCGATCGATGTGGCGAGGGCGAGGCCGAAATATGAATACTTTTGAATTAAAATAAAATTAAGGAAAATATTGCAGATAACCGAAGCGATAGAGGCGAGCACGGGTATTTTAGTTTCGTTGAACGCGTAAAAAACGGGCGCGAGAATTTTAACGGCCGAGTATCCGAAGAGCCCGACGGAATAGCCTAAAAGAGCGTATCCGGTATTAATCGTATCGGCGCGCGTAAAACGGCCGTGTTCGTATAAAAGCGATATAATTGGTTCTTTAAGAAATATAAGGCCGAATGTAGCCGGTATCGTGAGCAAAAAAACCAAAGAAAGCGAGCTGGTAATGGTTCCGGCCAGCTTATCTTTTTCGCCTTTGGCTATCTGCGCGGAAATCATCGGCAGCGTAACGCTTGAAATAGCCACGCCGAAAATCCCGATAGGCAGCTGCATCAGCCGAAAGGAATAGTTCAGGTAGGAAATAGCGCCGTCGGCGAGCCGGGAAGCGAGCCAGGTATTGATAAAAACGTTGATCTGAGTGGCAGCGAGCCCTATAGTGGCCGGAAGCATTAATTTAATAATGCGTAAAAGTCCTTCATGCCTGAGATTAACGGTAAATTTAAACCGGTAGTTAAGTTTTTTAAGACTTAGATATTGAATCATCATCTGCATGGAGCCGCCGATCAAAACGCCCCAGGCCATGCCTATAATAGGTTCCTGCCCCATGTATTTGAATATATAGCAGATACTGAAGCCGGAAGCTATCATTCCGAGATTAAAGAGCGTCGGCGCGAAGGCCGGTATGAAAAAACGGCCGTGGGAGTTTAACATTCCCATAAAAACGGCTGCGGCCGCCACTAAAATCAAAAAAGGAAAGGTTATTTTAGTCATTAAAACGGTAAGTTCGATTTTTCCGGGGGTGTTTTCAAAACCCGGCGCCATATAGCGGACTATATCTTCCGAGTAAAATATTCCGGCGGCGCAAATTATGCCTATAACCGTTATCAGCGTGGAAATTACGACATTAGCGAGCTTATTGGTTTCCGCTTCGCTCTTTAAACTTTTATATTCGGAAAAGATCGGCACGAAAGCCGAAGAAAGCGCGCCTTCAGCGAAAAGATCGCGCAGCAGGTTCGGAATTTTAAAAGCCACGTTAAAAGCGTCGGTAAAGACGCCTGCGCCAAAAAGTCCGGCGAAAGTCTGTTCGCGCAATAAACCGAATATCCTGGATATGAAAGTGGCGAATCCGACGTAGCCGACGTTTTTAACAAACCCGGATTTTTCGGCAGAGCGCGCCGCTTCGTTCGAAAGCGAAATTTCAGCGGTTTCGGGCGTTATATTATTATTTTCGTCGTGATTATTGCCGTTAAGATTATTTACTGTCATCGCCGCCGGTTTTAGTCCTGACGTCAGAGCCCATATTACTTACGGAAACCGACTTTGGAACGATATTAAAAGAAAGTTTTATTTTACGCTGGTTACAGGCCGAAATTACTGCTGGCGAGCTGAAATCGAGTTCTTCATTAATATTGGCCGGCGGCGATCTGAACGGAGAAGTGTCGCTGACGCTCAATTCAACGCACTGCCCTTTAGACGGATCGGGATTTCTGAAAATATATTCAGGAAAAACCGAAAACTTTTGTCCGCCGATGGTTTCGGTGATAAGCTCCGGATTAAGGCACTGCGCATCTATTATCTTCCAGCCGACAAAACGCATGGTATCGCGGTTATTAGCTGCGCCGATAATAAGCGGCGTGCTGATTCCATGTGACAGATTGACGTCCTGCCGTATTATCGATTTATTAACGTTATCATAAGCCAGAACTTTAAAAATTAGGCGGACGTCTTCGGAGACTGTCAAAGCATTTTTAAATCGGTCGCACTCTGCCGGCTGAAGTTTTCTCATAGTTTCGGACAGCCCGGCGTAATCGAACTCCCACATCGCCGAATTATCCGAATAGGGAGCCGGCGCGAGGTCGGAATTAGCCACGCAGAAAATATCGGTATGATTGGTTTCGGTATTAGTCATCACTATCAGGGGATTCGGCCGCCGGTCATCGAGAACGTATAAATTGGTATAAAGCTGATGTGTATTATATTTCGATTTAATCGGCGTAACGGAAGCACCCGCAAAAACAGCGTTTAAAAGAGCGTTATATGCACCATTATCGTTTATTATGGATGAATCGGGCACCATCCAGTTACCTGAAGAATCGCATGCGGCGAAGGTAAGCCTCAGTGCCTTCGCGCCGCGTGATTTGTATTCGAGCGCGCTGTTTGCATCGGCCGGAGTAAAATCAGACATCGACGAGTAATTAAGCGGCATTTTCGATTTACCCGCACCGGCGAGCCTTTCTAATTCCGATTCGATCCCGGCGACGGGAACGCTTATAACGTATGCCACATTGTCTTTCGGATTAACCTTAGAAACGAGTTTAACGTTTTTAATTGAAACGCCGGGGATTTGAGAAATACGAATAGGCGTAAGATAGGAAAAACGACCGTTACCGGGGACTGAATCGTCGAGATATTCGTAAATAGTAGAATCGAGTTCGAAAGGATCGGCGAATAACCGTTTGGGCGGATTATTATAATCGTACTGCCTGTATTTTTCGGTATAGGTTTCAACTAATATAAAGCCGTCAACGTTTTTAATATTATGCTTCAGCTTAGATTGTTCGGAAACGCCGAAAGGATTATCGTCGATTATTGTAATAACTATTTCAGACGGATTGGAAGGATACTTCGAAGAAAGCCCGGCCCTTGAAACTATATCGTTGAACGCCGATATTTTAGCTCCGCAGGTGGCAAACATGGCTTTAGGGGCGATCTGCGCGTTATGCGGCGGCTCGTTATCCACTACGGTAAAGGCAAACTTGCCCCATGCTTCCTGTGTTTTCGGCCAGCCGTTAAGCGGTGCGGGCCCGAAAAAAGCATTCCATTCGTAATCGACGACGCATAAAATCATCGACTCGTCCATCGGATCGGTAGGCGTGTCAAAAACATAACGCATAACCGAGGAGTCTATATCGCCGGCGGCGCCCTGAGTAGCGACGAGCGAAGGCATCTGGTCATTTAAGGTTATTTTAGTGCCGTCGTAATTTAATATTATCCACTTGACGCCGTTAACGCGTATAACCTGTGCCCTGAAATCGTTTTCGTCGGGCAAATTAAGGGCGCGCGCTTTAGCTTTTAAAAGATCGGTGAGCGATGATTCGAGATCGCTTTTATTGAACTGAAAAGTGTAAAGATATCCCTGATGTATAGGCACCGAAGAATCGAATAAATTATTTATTTTGATCTGAGGAAAAATTTGAGTGAACGGAGCCGATAGATCGGGCAGGGCTAAAGCCGGATAATTAAAATGCGCGGCTAATAAAATAAGAGGAATTAATAAAAAAATAAGAGGTTTTAAACGATTTTTTTTTTTATGCATCTTGCTTCCTTACGATTACCCGGTATATTTTATTATAAAGTTTTAATTTATTTAACAATCATTTACTTGTTTGCTTTTTACTTATCACTTATTGCCTATTGCTTATTACTCATACTTATACTCGTACTTATTTACTAATGCCATTTGTATCTTTTTTTATTTTCTTTCCACTTCGACTATCTTTGTAACTTCTTTTTCACGCCTGACGTTCATGCCGTCGTAAACCCAGCCTTTAACGGTAAGTTCGACCGTCTGCTTATTGTATAACTGCTGGCCTTGAACCGCGAGCACCTTAACTTTTGAAGCCGCGATACCGTGCTTGTAAGGTACGGCGCGTTCGCCGGTGATCGGATCGGTTTCCGCCCCGCCGAAGCGGATATCGTCGGTAAAAGCCTTTATAAAAACATTGAGATCGCCTTCTAAAGGCTCTTCGGGAGTGCCGACATAAGCGGGATCCTGCAGCATCGCGTCGCGGTTATCGGAAGCGCCCGTTAAAAATTGGGGCCCCGGGTTATAATCTTTATCTTTAGGATTTGGATTGACCGGTTTTTTACCGGCAGCGACTCTTTCGGCGGCTATTTTAAATGAAAAATAAGGATTTTTAAGCTGAGAAATCGAAAGCGCGTCGTAACATTCAGTCGGCATCATCGATACCTTCAAAAGCGCGAGCTGCGTGCCGCCTTTGGCTAAATAAAGCGCTTTTCTGCCCCACACGTCCTGATAATTCATCCGGCGGTTCGACGAGTTCCAGCGCATCAGAGTAAAAAAGAATACTATAAAAATAAACATGCCGATCAATATCATCGGAATCAGCATTCCGCTGCGGTTAAGCCGGCAGCCGCCGGCGCCTTTAAATTGTGCTTTTCTTATCGTTTTATAACACATGCAATTAACCGCCATGCTTCTCTACGAGGCTGAGATTAGCCTTCATAGTAACGAATTTTTCACTTCTATCGCGGCCGGTGACCGGATCTTTCCAGTTAACCGACAGGATAAGCTCTTTTAAAAAAGTTTTATCTTTATGCTTTGTTATTTGCGACAATTTAAGTTTAACCGGCGTATTCCAGCGTTTGGCATCGTTTTTAATGCTTTTTATATCGTTACCCGTATCGGCTATTTCGCTTTCCGAAGACTGGCGCTTGATGTACGGAGTTTTTCTGTAGCCGAACTCGATCTTATCGTTGGGAATGGTTTTTATTTCTAAACTGAGTTTATAAACGCACGCCTTTATTTTCAACTCGTTATTATCGCTGCCGTCGTCGTCGGGCATGCCCGAAATCTGGTCTAATTTAAGCGTATCATCAACGGCGTCGTATTCGATATTATCTAAAATTCTGTCTAAAACGCTGCTGGCGATAATTCCGGCAGTATTTTCCATGTCGGTGGCTGCCGTTTGTTTTACCGAATTCATTAAATAACCGAAAGACGGGATCGATGCAAGCATAAATAAAGCTATGCCGACTATAATTTCGGTCATCGAAATAGCCCTGTGACAGGGATTATTAATAAAACATTGACGCGTTTTTTTATTTTTAACGATAAACATAAATATCACCTGATAAAACAGCCCTGATTACAAACTTTCGTTCGGCTCTACATTTACGACGACCTGAGTGGCCTTGACGATCGGCTTGACCGTGCGGCCCTGATTTTTAGGCGGCGCCACGGTAATTTCGATGCCGAACATCTTCCCGTTTTCTATTTTAGAAGCGTTTTTTTGAAGAACGAATCTAACGCTCTGCACGTCATGAATTAAAACGCGGCTGTTGACTAATTTATCGACGGCAGGATTAAGCGTCGGAACGCTGGAAGGCTCTCCGTCCCATTCGGCCGTTTTTTTTTGATAGAGCAGCTCGCCTTTTTCGCTCAGCTCGAATTCAGCTTCTTCGATAATAGCTGACTGATTGTCAAGTTTGGTTTCAAAGTTTTTTTTCTGAGGCCTGCGGCACATTTTAAACCGCATCAATTTATCGCCGGGTTTGGCGCCGTCGACACTGAGTAATTTAGAATTATAATAGAAATCGAAGGCAGAATTATGGCTGGCTGAAGGTTTTACATTGGTTTTAAAATAATTGCCGGGCACGGTAGAAACCATAACCGCGGTATTTTTAATATCTTCCTGAAACTGTCTGAAACCCACGTTGATCTCCTGGGTTAAATTGGCCATCCAGACGCCGGCGTTAAAATTTTTATGCCCCGCTATAAAAAGCTGATAAAAAACGCCTATAAGCAGCGACATTATCGCCGCGGCCATCATAACTTCGGTAATAGTAAAAGCTTTTTTAGTTTTCATAAAACTTCCCCGTCCGCTCTATTGTTTTATTTATGTCCGCCGTCTGAAATATGCGCCTTAGCTTCGTCGATAGTGTTAAAAACCAATATCTTCTGATTAACCTTCGTAATTTTCAATACGACCATAATCGAAGGTTTAGGGTTGATTATCGTAAGAGCGCCGCCGGCCTCATATATTTTCTGATAGAGCATAAGCACCGTTGACAGCCCCATCGAATCGATAAAGTCGAGCTTGGTAAAATCGAGAAGAAAATACTTGAACCCCTTATGAATATAGTCTAACGAGTACTTTTGAAATTCGGATGAGGTAAGCAGATCTATCGTGCCTGATATTTTTAAAATTACGATATCTATTTTTTCGCAGGCGCCTTTTTCTCCGGATATATTCGACTTATCGGAGGGCTGGCTGCGCATAACGGAATCTTCGCTCGTTTCGATCAAAAATGTTCCCAGATGATTCACTGCCCCTCTCGGATCTTTTGAATTATTATCCACTTTTATTCCCCGCTTTTATATATTAAATACCTGTAAAGCTATATCCATAATACTTTAAATATTAGTTAATGTCAAGTATCGCGCCTTTTTTTTTACTAAAATTACCAATCTTTTTTATTCGACGGCGCCTTATTCTTTTTTGGGCCGGCCAGCGGGTCTTGCTCGCCAAGCATCTGCCGTCTCATGCGTTCATGGAGCCTTTGCGGGTCCATTTCAAAAATATCCATTTCATCATCGTCACCGGCTTTATTCATTCGCTTCTTGTTGCGCTGATAAAGATGCTGTACGCGCGCCTCGTCATTTTCAAGATCTTTTAAAAACATTTTAAGACGATTTGGATCGATCTGTATATTCTTGTATTTTTCGATATTCTGCCGGTCGGCAAGATTCTCGACCGCCTTTTCACCCTGTCCGTTTCCGTCTTTTCCATCCTGCGGCTTACCGCTTTCGCCTTCCTGCTTCCGCCCGGTTTCAGTCTGCTTTTCCTGCGAGCCTGATTCATTTTGATTCTGAGGTTTTTGGCCCGCCTGCTCCGATTTATCCGAATCGGCGCCCTGCTGGCCGTTTTTATCGGACTGAGCGGAATCCCGGTTCTGTTTTTCTTTCGATTCCCCTTCGCCGCCGTCTTTTTTATCGGCCGATTCAGAGTTTTTATCGTCTTTTTGCTCACGCTGATTTTTCTTTAATTCTTCTTCGAGCTTTTTACGGGCGGCCTCGAGGTTATGTTTCGTGTCTTCATCGTCCGGATTAATTTTAAGCGCCTGCTCATAGCTTGCGATAGCGTTTTTATAATCGGATAACTTAAAATGAGCGTTGCCCATATTATAATAAGGCTCGAAACGCTCATTTCGGGCATCCGCTTTCGCAGCCGCGCCGAATGCCTCTATAGCGCCTTTATAATCACGATTTTTATAACGGGCGCAGCCTATATTATAGTTACTGACGATATCGAAAGGTTTTAATATTTTAGAGCTCTGAAATTCGGATTCGGCGGCCCCGAAATTCTTTTTTTCATATAAATCGGCGCCTTTGTTTGAATATCGAGATATTGCGGGAGTCAATGAGTCGTAATCGCTTTTAACCGGCGGCAAAGCTATTTCGGCAGAGGCGCGCTCGAAGGTGCCGGCGGCGCAAAGCAGCAATAAGACGGCCGTCAATAAAATTATGCCGGAGCCGACGCGAAGGCTCCTGGCCGGTATGAGCGAATCCGCTATAAACAACAGCAGCGCTATAAAAGCAAAATAGGCGAACAGCTCTTCCGCGACGCTGAGACTTGTAACCCTCAGCGCCCTTTTTTTAATACTTTTAAGTCCCGATATCATTTTTAAAAGACTGTTCTGATCGGAAACGTGAAAATAATCGCCGCCGGCGGCCGCCGAGATATCTTTTAATACCTGTTCGTTTAATTTGGTGACGACGTCTTTTCCGTTAAATTTCTTATAAACCGGTGCGCCCCAAACATCGTAGGAAACGGGTATTTTAACTCCGCTTTTAGATCCGATACCCACGCTGTGTATAATTATTCCGTTTTTATAAGCTTCGCGGGCCGCCTCTACGGGCCGTCCGTCATGGTCTTCACCGTCGGTGAAAAGGACTATCACCTTAGCCGCCTCGTCGTCTTTATTAAAACGCTCCGAAGCGGTCTTAAGCGCAAGATCGACTCTGGTGCCGCCCTTATCCATTAAATCGAAATCAGCCTGCATTAAAAGCGATTTCGCCGCGGCGTGATCCAGCGTTAAAGGACATATGCACGAAGCGTCGCCCGCAAAAGCCACGATAGCGACTCTGTCGCTTTTAAGGTTATCCATTAGATGCGAAACTACGGCTTTAGTTATATCGAGACGATTGTCGCGGCCTAAATCCATGGCTTTCATCGACTCCGAAACGTCGAGCGCAAAACATATGTCTATGGAATTAGCCTCGACCTCTTCAGGTTTATCGAGTCCCTGCGGGCGCGCCGCCGCGAATACGACTAAGGCCGCCGCCGCTAAGTAAAGCGTTATTTTAACCGCGGTATTGCTGCGGGAGCTAAAATTAGCCAGCGCGGCATAATTACGGTTTGAAAATACTTTTTCACGCCTTTTTAAATTTAATTTCAGTATCAGTTTAAAGTAATATACCATCAGGGGAATACACAAAAGTAAAATTAAAAAGCCGGGCAGCGCGAACCTCAATTACATCACCCTTTGCTATTATACTCTTTCTATATACTCACCGGTACGAGTGTCGATTCTTAACACTTCGTCCTGATTTATAAAAAGCGGAACCTGAATTTCAAGGCCGGTTTCCATGCGCGCGGTTTTAGTAGCGCCTGATACCGTATTTCCTTTAATTCCCGGTTCGGTATATTCGACTTTTAAATCGACGGTTATGGGAAGTATAATGCCTATCGGCTTATCATCATAATATTGTATCTGGCACTGCGAATTCTGGATCATGTAAAGCATCGCATCGCCGAGATCTTTCTGGGTAAGCACAACCTGCTCATAAGACTGTGTATCCATGAAATGATACTCTTCGTCGCTCTGATAAAGATATTCCATAGTTTTATGCTCGAGGTCTATAACTTCGATCTTGTCATGGGCCCTGAAACGGTTTTCCGCGATAGAGCCGGTCCTTAAATTTTTAATTTTAGTCTGCATCATGGCACGCCAGTTTCCGGGCGTTAAATGCTGAAAAGCCACCACCATAAACAAATCGTTGTTCATTTTAAAAATGGTGCCTTTCCTTAATTGCGATGCGTCGATGATCATTTTTAAATCCTCCGTTTATTTTTTTAGTTTTTTATTTTTATTTTTATATCGAATTAAACTTCAAGTTTAAATTTTTAAGAAATCAAGCGCTTAATTATATCTATTTTTTAGATTTACCGCCTTTAAGACTGTCAAGCAGCATTTTCTTTTTGGCTTCATTACTCAGTCTGGCAGCGTTTTCCGCGTTGACCTGCTTGAGCGTGCCGCCGCCCGTAATTTCTTCATTAACTTCATTTTTTTCCGCGGCCGGTTTCTTTTTTTCCGCCTGAGCCAAAACCGCGAGAGAAACAAAGTTAATTTCATTAACGTAGCCGGTAAAATTATCTTCGAGATCGATTTTAAAGTTGGACATTATCTGACTGTCTTCATCTTTAACTATATTAATCAGCGTCGTTTCTTTCTTGGTTATATTGGCCTTTAATTTTTCGAAGGCGCCGTCGTTTTTAGACGGCCTTGCGCCGGCAGCCTCTGAAGACGCCTGCGAAGGAGGCGCTGCGTCGCGGGAAGACGCCGCCGTCTTTAAAGCGGCCGGTTCTTTCGCCGCAGGTTCTTCGGTTTGAATTCTATTTATTTCCGCATCCGGCGCATCTGAGAAAACATGCCCCGCGGGGACTGCATCGCCGTAAACGGCATGAGCGCCATCGGATGATGCGTTTATAATTTTTTTAAAAGAAGGGACCGAAGATTTTTCTTTTAAAGCCAGCCTGAGCTCATCGACTTTTTTTAGCGCGTAAACCGAGCCTATTTTTATCAGCGCCTGCATCGCGTTATTGGATATATTTTTTTCGGAATCCATAACCGCGCCGCAAAGAAGATCTACCGCCGGCTCGCTCGCTACCTGTTGAAGAGCAAAAATCGCCGAATCTCTCATCCAGAGCTGATCAGACTTAATCATCGAGCCAAGCACTTCAAGCATTTCATCGGATTTAAATTTTGAAAGAGCTTTTACGGCATTCGCCCTTATGCGGTTATCGACGTCATTTATAAAAGGAACTATGTAAGCTATGATTTTTTCAGTGCCGGCAAGTTCAAGACCTTCGATCGTATTAGCTCTGACGCGCGGATCTTCGTGATTTAAAAATACGCTCAGATTATCTATATTCCCGGCTCCGCCGTATTTTCCCACCAATTTAACAAGACTCGCTATTACAAAGGGGTCTTTTTCACTTTTAAGCATTTCGACCAGATAGGGCAAAGCTTCCATGTTAAAGCCGACTGAAAGCGCTTTAAGCGCGCGCTGGCGGTTTTCGCTATTAGAACTTGCCAGAAGAACTTTAAGAACTTCGAAACCGGAACCCTGCTGTACGGCCGGAGTAAAAGCGAGCTCCGGTTCGGTCTTTTGCATCGAGTCTTTTATTTTTTTGATAGTTTTTTTAGCAAAATAACGGGTGGCGGGATCTGAAGAACTGCATAATTTTTCAATAATCTGGTTGATTTCGGTATCGCACAACTCACCGGCGGCAACGATAGCGTTATGCCTTGTCGCCCCGTCCGCGGAATTCAAATTTTTAATTATATCTTCCCTTGTATAACTTGCCGAAACCAACCTCGCGCTCCTTATTTTAATTTAACTATGCTATCAAAATTAGATGTAAAAGTCAAGTTAATAATACAGTTTGAATAATAACCGTCCGGCCCTTCTTGTTAAACGCCGGATATTTTTTATTTTAAAAACATCGCTTCAGACCGTTTCACCTGAAAATTATACGGTTCTATTTTTTTAGCCGTTGCTAAAAGCTCTTTAGCGCGCTTGATATCGTTAAGTTTATAACTGCAAAACGCCATTTTAGTCAATACCGAACAGTTATTCGGACTTAATTTAAGCGCCGTTTCAAAAAAAATCGCCGCTTCTTCATAAGCTTCAAGCACAAGCATTAACTTACCTGCATTAAAATACGAACGCCAGTATAAAGGCTCTTCGTTAATAAGTTTTTCGAGATCGTCAATAAGCCCCTGGTTGAAACTTTCTTCGGCCAGCGTCATTATCCGTTGATTTGCGCCGTATTGGGAAGGCCAGAAATATGAATCTAAAGAAGGAAAATCAGCTTCAATCTTCAAAGCCTTTTCGATCGCCTTAAAACACTCCTGCTCTTCGCCGATTTTTTTGTAATAAATCGCTTTTTCAAAGTGAGCGTTGGCATAATCTTTATTTTCCGCGATTATTTTATCAAGTATCTTTTTATGCGCCGCCGGATCTCCGGCTTCTAAAAAAGCATCGGCGATATAATTAAGCAAAGTTGACTTCAAATTGACGCCGCCCGAAAAAAACTCGAACTCAGGCGAATCGGGAGACATTTTCTCTATACGGCCGCGAAGGATATCAAGCTCTTTTTTATCGAAAGAATCAGGTCTCAGAAGCAATTCCGCGAGCGCCGGAACAAAACCGGGAGATTTTTGGTATATGCCTTTTAGAAGGCCAACGGCCGACGTATAATCAGCATTGTAAGTATCTACGGCATTCACGAAAGTAAGTTCATTCGTGTATTTATCTTCGCCCGGCTGAAGCCTTTCATGATTATAAACCGCTGCCCCTAACTCCTTAATCAAAAGAGGAACGGAAACTGAAACAGTATCGAAACTATATCCCTGAGGCGTTTTTATCAAATAAAAATCCCTGTAACTATAATTTATGCCGCATATTCCGCCATAATTCTGGTACTGGCATTTTTCAAGGATTCTGGCATTAATTATATTTTTATCTCCGCCGAAATCAACGGGCCCCGCATCGATTATTTTATATTCTATCTTCCACTGCTTTACGTCAAGCAAAACCATGCGCCATGAGTTTTCAAACAGTTCATAGTATTTTTTAGTGAAAAAGTAATGCCTTAAAGAACGGGGCCCTTCTTCGTTAAGTATTTCATAAAACAGATCGAAAAACAATTTCGATTGCTCAATAGCCTCTGCCTTGCGCTGATGAAGAATTTTCTTTATTTCGCCGTCAAGAATTTCGGCCAGATTATAGTATTTACCGGCCGGGCGAATTTTAAGCGCCTGTGAACAAAACGCCCCGGCATCCGCCAAATTATCTAAATGAAAAAAACAAAGGGCGTTTAGATAATAATACCGCGCTAAAGATTTAGTTTCAGAAGGCGATTGTTTAAGGGGAATAAGAGCTTCTCTATATTTATTTTCAATTATTTTAATTTCAGCTTCATATATTTTTATCAAATTATGGTTATTGCTCAGCTTTTTTAATTGAATTAATTTCAACCAAATTTCCTGAGCGTTCTTTTCGTCTATAAACCTTTCGATTTCAGCTATTATGGTATTGATTTTCGACTTTAATTCAATTTCATAAGAACTGTGACCGATCTCTTTGTGAGCGGTTTCATTCGCGCCGCGTTCCGCTATATTAGTATTATTAAAATATAGGTAAAGGTAATAAGCACAAAAAAAAGCTAAAGTAACCGCGAATAATATAATATAATTTTTTATTTTTAACTTTATTTTTATTTCGCCGTCATCCCGCTTGATATAACTTTTTGACGATGATGCTGACGGCTCTTCACTTTTCGAAATTTTATCGGCGGCGGCGTTTTTTATTTTTATTTTATCCATGACGAAACGGGCGGCTTCAATTTTGGCTTGATCGCCCGAATCGAGCATCGAGCGAAGCTGAATTTCAACGAAGTGCTCGTCAATATTAATAAGCGCGCGGGCAGCGTTTGCCGAGACGCGCGCGTCGGAATCGGCGGCCGCGCTTAAAATATATTCGGCCGCTTCGGGCGTTTGCAAATAATCGAGGCCTTCGACGGCGTTCGCGCGAACGCGGGCGTCGGAATCGGAAAGAAAAGACGCGATTATATCGACGCAGTCCCTGCTTCCTACACGGCCGAGATTAATCAGAATGGAAGCTTTTACGAAAGGGTGCTCCTCTATGGAAAGCCGGTCTATGAGTATCTGCTCTAAACGCGGATCACGGCCGATTTTAGAACAGGCGGCTATTACTGAAATCCGGTTTTTAACTTCCCCGTCATTAACGTAGTTAATAAAAACCTCGTAATTAAGCCCCGGACTTCTCTTTTCGAATTGAGCGGCGCCCGATACTTTATCTAAAATTTCGATATTATTTTTTTTAAGCGATTCTTCGATTTCGGCCAGCGCGCTTTTAATATGCGGCCTTAAAATCGCGTCGTTTTTTTTGAGAAGAAGTTTTAAAGCTTCGTAAGCCTCGATCGACGAAACTTTACCAAGCTCGTTAACGGCGCTGATGCTGACTTTATAATCATTTGAAGACAAATGAAATAGTAATTCCGTTATATCGTCGATAGCCATAAAATTCTTATTTGAATTATTAATTTTTTTCGCCGCCGGCTATAAAATTTGTATCATTTCGATAAACTGGGGCGCGGGCCGGGCAAAATAATATCCCTGAGCGTAATGCACTCCGAGGGCTTTTACGGTATCATATTCCGCGCGCGTTTCTATGCCTTCGGCTATTACTATGGAATTGGTTTTATTGGCAAAATCTATAAGAGTTTTAAGAAGCTCCTGCTTTATAAAATCTTTATCGATGTCGCGGACTAAAACCATGTCGAATTTAAGATATTTCGGCCTTAACTCGGCTATGGCCTGAAGGCTCGAATACCCGGCCCCGGCGTCATCGATAGCTATATTAAAACCCATTTTTTTCAATTCGTCAACTATAAGCTTAAACGAATTAAAATCGGATATGGCCGTGCGTTCGGTAATTTCAAGAACTATATTAGCCGGATCCAGATTATATTTTTTTATAAGCTCGGAAAAGCGGCTCACTATAATTCCGGTTTCTATAAAGGTTTTCGGGTCAACATTTAAAAACAGCATTACGCCCGCCGAATCACGGCGGTCAAGCCGCCCGGTTTTATTCATAAAACCGGCATTGAGATTAAAATTAACTATCGCTTTAGCTATGCAGAGCCACTCGAGCTCGCTGGCATAGCCGTGCGAATCGGCTGCTGAAAATAAAACGACTGGTAATTCATATTTAGAGGTTTTCGGCCCGCGCGTCAGCGCTTCATAGGCAAGAATTTCAGAAGTCTGAACGTTTATAATCGGCTGAAAAACGGTTCTTACTTCCTGCTGAGTTATAATATTTTTTATATCTTCACTTATTTTCTGCCGTTCTTTAATCTCGATATTCAATGCTGAAATTTCGGCCTCACGGATCGCGGCGAACAAAGAGCGTTCGACTCGCTGCATTTCATTTTCGTTTATAAGCGCGAAACCCGTATTAAAATTAATATACTCACCGGGTATCACGCTGTCGGCGTTAACGGCCGCCTTCAGTCCCTGGGACACCCTGCGGGATATAGCGTCGATATTTTCGATATTAATGCTTTGATTATTTCGGGGAGCCGAAAGAAAAATAATAAAAGTAGGACTCGCGGGAAACAGTACGGATATCGAATCGCTTTTCCTGAAAATATTTCCCATCATGGAATTAAGGGTTTCAGCCGTTTTTTTCAAAAGAGCGTCAAAATTTTTCCAGCCGTATATAGTTTCGATATTGACTATCGAGACTATATTAACCGAAACTACGGCAACGGAATTTTTTACCGAAAGAGTTTTGATCTCTTCGAGAATATAATTTAAAGTAGGCAGTCCCGTAACGTAATCTATAAGCATATCATAAGCTTTTGACAGATCGACGCCGTTTAAAATTTTTTCGTAATTACCGCCGCTTTTATCTTTTGACACTTAAAGCTCCATTCTATAATTATACACAGTTATATAAATTAATGCTGAACGGCCTTGCTCATCTGCAATATCGGCAAAAACATCGAAATAACTATTGAACCGACTATGCCGCCAAGGAAAACTATAAATAAAGGCTCGATCAACGAGGTGATCGCATCGACGAGAAGGTCTATTTCTTCCTCGTAGAATGCGGCTATATTTTCAAGCATATTTTCAAGGGTACCGGTTTGGTCGCCTATCGATATCATCTGCGCGACCATATCGGGAATGGTCGGCGATTTAGAAACCGAGTCGCCGATGCTCATTCCGGCCTCAACGTTAACTTTCATTTGATTGAATTCGGATTTAAGTATTAAATTTCCGACGGAGTCATTGGTTATTTCAAGGGCTTTAGTTACCGAAACACCTGATTTTAGAAGGACCGCGAGATTGGAAGCGAAGGTATTGACGGCCGATTTCATAACCAACTGACCTATAAGAGGCAATTTTAAAGAAACCTTGTCCCATATCTGGCGGCCGACCGGCCATTTATAAAAAGCCTGAACGCCGTAAACAAAGCCTATAACGCTGACGATTTCTAAAACTATGTTATCTTTAATAAAATTAGAAACGGCTATGGTTATTTGAGTAGGAAGCGGCAGAGTAGCTTTAAAACTTTTAAACATCGCCGAAAACCTTGGAATAACGAATGCCATCAAAAACACGACGACGAGGCCGGCGACGATCATAATAGCCGCCGGATAGGTCATTGCCGATTTAACCTTCGCCCTGAGAGCCGCCGATTTTTTCAAAAATCCGTTTAATTTTTCAAGCATGTCGAATAACATACCTGATTCTTCGCCTATTTTTAACAGGTTAAGATACATTGGAGGAAATACGTCGTCGTGCTGGGAGAATTGTTCAAATAAATTCGAGCCGGCCTCGACGCCGGTCCTTATTTTTTTGATTTTTTTGCGCAGTCTTAAATTTTCAGTCTGCTTTTCGAGAATAACGAGTGATTTAATAATCGGAATACCGGCTTTGGTAAGAACCGCGAAATATTTGGTGAACATCATTATGTCTTTATTGCTTACCGCGCGATTGCCCTTGGAAAAATACTCTTCCCAGGTCATTTCGGCTTCTTTTTTCAGCGAAGTGACGGAAAGATTCTGCGCGACGAGTTTTTCACGCGCAGTTTGCTCGTTTGAAGCGTCAACGGTACCTTTTACTTCGGTACCGGAAGCGTTTATAGCGGTATAGATAAATTCAGGCATTATTAATCACCGCGCTTATTATAACACATAATTATAAAATTTAAAATAAAATTTTATAATTATGCGCTAAAATTTTTATTATTGAAAACCGCAAAGTATAATTAACGACTGATTATTTCAGTCCGCCGATCGATGAGCCGCTGCCGAGTCCGCCGGTGCTTTTCGTCTGGTTAGACTGAAAAACATTAGTTTTACTATCTTTGGACTCGCCGGCCTTCGCTTTGGCTTCGGACTGCTTTTCGCCGCCGCCGTTAGATGAACTGCTGCCGGACCTGGAAATGGGTATGTTAAAGGAAGGCTTGTTTTCGGTAATATTGGTTATAACGATATTATCTTCGTTGATCTCTTCGATCTTATATTCTAATTTAGTGATCTTCTTCTGTGAACCGTCAGGCTGCTCGATAGTTATCGGATTTGGAAGTTCTTCGGCTATAACGCTGCCGGATTTGACCATAAACAATTTTTCGGCGCCGGTTTCGGGATCTTTTTTAGTGAGCATAGCCGTTTTTTCTTCGCTCAGCTGATAAAAACCCTTATATAGTAATTCAACGGCCGGTTTATCGGTGCTGTTAGCCGCTTTTGGTATTGAATCGGTAGCGAGTTCATATGCTTTTTCAGCGGTAGCCTTGGCCTTGAAATAATTCTGGTCTTTAAAAGCGGCGTCGGCCTGTTTCAGGTTTTCATCGGCCTGCTTATAAAGCGTGGCGTTATAAGAACCGGCGGGCATAAGTTTAATTTTATCGATCATCTTGCGGGCCTGTACAATGGCCATTTCGGCGTCTTTACGAAGTTTTGAAGACGATTTGATATCGCGGAAAATATTACGCCTGATTTTGCCGCCGTAACTCTGACCGGTAGTGACAAGCGCCGCTTCTTTCGTATCGAATTCGATCGGAAGGAAACGATCTTCAGGCACCGGTTTTGTTTTTATATTAAAGCCCGCCGGTTGAGCGCCTTTCCCCGCGGCCGGTTTCGGCGGGGCGGGACGGGGCTTTGCGGCGGGAGGCGGAGCCGCTGCGGGCGGAGGAGCGGTACGCGAAGCTTCCTGAACTTCGCCTTCAGCGCCTTCCGCGCCTTCTTCGCCTTCCGTTCCCTCGGCGCCTTCCTCGGCTTTTTTTCCGCAGCCCTGCATAAAAACGAATACTGAAAGCGAAAAAGCTATTAATAAAAATATAGCTATATTTTTTTTATTCATCACTGCGCTCCTCTGAAAAAAGTAGTCAGAGTCAATTCGAGTTTCATCGTATCGTCAGGGGTGATCAAACTTTTAATTTTGAATCCGCCCTCTACGACCTTTATGATGGCCTTCCAGACAGTAGAACTTTCGGGGCGTTTCAACTGGATCGAATTTTCTAAATGCCATAAAAATTCAAGGATTTTAGAATATTCACCTTCAAGATCGAGAGTAAAATAAAATTCGGTAAAATCCTTTTTAATGTTACTTCTTAAATCTTTATTCTCTATAGGAGTAAAAGTTGGTATTTTCACTTTTAAATCGGAGGCTAATATCTCGATTTTTTTTATCAATTCGGGCCAAACGTCTATCGGCGGAAGATTTACGAGCGTTTTATTCAAAACCTCGAGAGTATTTTCAAATTCTTTTTTCTTGATTTCGTCCTTGCGTTTTTTATCATCGACTTCTCTGCGGCGCTGTTCTAAAAGCGATAATTTTTCAGAAGCGGTCCTCTGAAGTTTATCGCGTTCTTCTTCCGCGCGGGCGAGGGCTTCGAGAGCTTCTGCGCGTTTAACGACGAATTCCGAATGCAGCTTCCACCAGATGCCGCCGTTAGCGGCGATACATACTAATATGGAAATATAGACTATTGTCCGTTCCGCTAATGAAGCCGATCTTGTCCGCATTTTATCCCCTTATACACATTATATCACAATTAGCGATATTATTCAAAATTTATAACCTTTTATAACGGTTGATATATTTTACTTCACAACTTCATAATCGATGGTCGTAGTGAATTTTTTGTCGGAAGTCGATATTTTTATAAAACCTTTGCCTGTTTTAAAGGCTCTGATAATTCCGTTCACCTGATCATAAACCACGTTACCATCTAAATTAACCACATCTACATTGAAAGTTCCGGCTGCAAGCTGCTTCTTCTGCTCAACTATGTTGACTACGAAAGCTTTCAATTCGATCTGATCTTTTAAATGCATCAATATTTTTTCAGGTTCGACCATCAGCTTTTTAAAAGGAAAAAATTTAAATTCGAGGCTGAATTCATAACCGAACGCCTGATTGATTTCGACTTTTTGAAGAAAAACCGAATTTTTTTCATCATCAGGCGGCGCGAATTCTCGATTCATCATAAGGTTTTTCAAAAATTCCGGCGCATGGTAAGGCTCTTTTGATTCGCAAACGACCGTAAATTTCTGGTCTTTTAAATTATCGCCCTGAATGTTTATGCTCTTAACCCAAACTTCGCCCGGCGTCAATCTTTCGAGTTTATCAAAAAATTCATACCATGAAAAAGATTTTTGATAAATTCTGTTGAAAAAATCTATGCGCTCGTTAATTTCCTTTATTTTTTCACGCGAGATCATGGCTTTGCCGAGCTGGTTATCTAACTGGGCGATTTCATTGGTTAAAGTAGTTATTCTTTCGCCGAGTTCTTTTATTTCTTCCTCATTGGCTTTTCCTATTTTTTCGATGGCGTACTCGTGGTATTTTTGAAGACCGAACCACATCGCCGGTATGGTTATAATGACTATAATCAAAATTATAATCGCGCGCCAGTCGCGGGGAACGCACTTATATTGAGAAGGCAGAAGATCCATCTTCATCTTCATAGAGCATTCCCCCTTTTCACAAATATTACAGGAAATATATTTTCACAAGCCATTGGTCTCACTTTATAAGTACCGCCATATTTTTTCAATTTCTTAAAAGACCGCCTATACAGCATTGCAGACAGTTTTTTTCATCCTCGCCCAGCACGGCTTTAGCGGTTGAATCTATGGTAATGATTTCCGAAAGCATAACGGTTTTAGTGTTTAAATGCAGCTGCATGGCGTTATTGATATTACGGAAATTGGATGTGCCGCCGCAAAGCACTATTTCATGTATCTTGAATTCGCGGAATCTCGCCAGATACTGATCTATTGAGTTATATATCCCTTTTATAAGCTCGCCGAAAGAAGGTTTTATAATGTTATAAAGTTCTACTTTATTCTGCTTATCCGGATTGTCTTTTAAAAATATTTCCTCTTCTTTTTTTATTTTTTCAGCCGCGACCTCATCGCATCTTCGGGCTTCCATTATATTTTTTGTGAACGAAGCGCCGCCGAGCGGAAGCGAGCGTGAACTTTTTATGACGCTTTCTTTTAAAAACGCCACGGTCGTGGCCTCATGGCCAAGATAAACGACCGCTATATTCTTCTTTTCAACTTCGGGATCGGTATAATAAGGATGCAATAAATTCATCAAATTAAAAAAAGTCGTATCGATTCCCGTAATATTAAGGCCGGCGTTAGCCACCAGATCGCCGAGATCGAATAAATTACTTTTAAGTATGGCCTGCGCAACTACGGTAGTCTGCTTTTTGGAGTTTTCAACAATTTGATAATCGTAAAACCATTTATCGAGTTCGAGCGGCAGAAGCGGGCTTAAAGTCGAAGGAATGGACTTTTCAATGGCATCTTTGGCCTTGACGGGCATATTAAGCCAGTTTGCAACCGCCAGATAGTCGGGGATCAATAAAAGCGCGTCATAGCCTTTAACTCCGGTTTTAGCGACAAGCTCGTTAAGTTTAGCCTGCATTTCCTTGGGCTTGGCTACCGGCTTATCCGAAAAAACATTGACCATGGATTTTTCGGGCGTTTCAACCATTCCGAACTTCGAAAGCGTCACATGCCTGTCGCCGTCCTTTTTCGATTTAAGAACGGCCGCTTTTATAAACTTCGAACCAAGATCTATGCAAACTAAAGGCCTCGCCATTTAATACTCCAAAAATATAGAATAGGTATAAGTATGAATATAAATTGCTTCCGATATTTTTTCACTACCTTACTAATCGGCAAAAAAAAGAAAAAAACAATTTTTTTTATAAAAAAAAGGAGCGTACGGAGCACGCCCCCTCTTTTTTTATGAAACCGGATAATTTATAACAACGGCTAATTATGCCGCGTTCAATCTTACTAATTCCTGTATGGTCGTCTCGCCTTTTTTTATTTTTGTGAGAACCGAACCATGGATCGTGCTCATGCCTTTTTCAAGGCCGGCTTTTTTAATTTCGTAAAGCGAATTGCCGCCGGCTATCATGGCGCGTATTTCGTCGTCGATATCCAATATTTCATAAACCGCGGCCCTGCCCTTATATCCTTTACCGCCGCAATCCTTGCAGCCCGCTCCGAGGTAATATTTTATTTCACGGTGCTCAGGTTTAAGAAGATCGGCGAATTTATATTCATCTTCGGTCGGAGAATATTCCTGCATGCAGTTTTTGCATATTACCTTGACGAGACGCTGGGCGATAACCTGGATAAACGCGGCCGCGAGAAGGTAGCGGTCGATATCCATATCAGCCATACGGCCTATAACGTCGATGGCGTTATTCGCGTGGACCGTAGAGAAAACTAAGTGACCCGTAAGGGCCGCTTTGATGGCTATATCCGCGGTTTCGTGATCACGGATTTCTCCGAGGAGTATTATATCGGGGTCATGACGCAGCATGGCTTTAAGCGCCTTAGCGAAGGTAAGCGAACGGTCGGGATCGGTTTTATTGATTTTAACGTTGATCTGGTTCAAGCCCGCCAGTTTATATTCCACGGGATCTTCCGCGGTAATGATTTTAGTTTCGGAGTCGTTGAGCGATTGAAGCGCGGCGTAGAGAGTAGTGGTTTTACCGGAACCGGTAGGGCCGGAAACCAGAATAATTCCGTACGGCCTTCTAATAGCGCGGTTGAATCTGTCGAATTCTTCGGGACTGAAACCCAATGCCTGAAGATCGAGTTTAAGATTTTCTTTAGCGAGGATACGCAAGCACGCGCATTCTCCTTCGGCGCAGGGTATTATGGACACACGGAAGTCGACGCTTTTTTTGCCGAGCTTAATCGAAAAAGCGCCGTCCTGCGGGACCGATCTTTCGGCTATATTAAGATCGGACATAATTTTAATACGCGAAATCATTGCCGGGCCGGCCTTTTTAGCTATCGTCATTTTTTCGACGAGCACGCCGTCCGAACGGAACCTCACAAGAACCTTAGTTTCCCACGATTCTATGTGAATATCGGACACCCTGGCGTTAACGGCGGTCAATATTATTTTATTGACCAATAATATAATAGGTTTTTGATCGGCCTGCTGCTTTAATATATCGGCCTTTCCGCCGTCTTCTTCGCTCTCGCTTTCAAATTCGAGATTAACGTCGGATACCGGATCGTCGTTCTGGGCTTCAGCCTCTCCGCCTTCGCCGCCGCCCTCCGCGGGCGCTTCGGGTTTTTCAAGGCCTAAAAACTCGCGGATTTGAGTTTGAGTGGAAAGGACGTATTTTACTTCGTAACCCGTAACGGTCGAAAGCCTGTCGAACAATTCATAATTAGTAGGATCGCAGACAGCTATAGTAAGCGTTTTGTCTATTATTTCGAGAGGAACCAGCTCACCGCCCTGCAATAAATTAGGCGGTACGGATCTTTTAGCTTCTTCCGAAACCGTTACGTCTTTTAAATCGATATAGGGCACGTCAAACTGCTTGGCAAGGGCTATAGCAAGATCGTCTTCGGTTATGTAACCGGCTGCAAGAAGCGTCTGGCCTAAAAGCTGATTGGTCTCCTGTTGTTTTTCGAGCGCCCAATCTAACTTTTGCTCGTCAATGACGCCCATTTCAATAAATATCTGGCCTATTTTCTTTTTTCTTAAAAATTCTGACATAATTGTTTAACTGTTAAGCCCCCTTAATACACTCGATATATTTTCAGCATTTAACGAAAACCGTGTAGTACGGACGGGGTTCTATTTAGAATCGGCGGAGTTTTCAGAAGACGGTTTTATTTTATTTTCATCTTCTATCAAAAGGCTTACGTTTTTAGAAGGAATAATCGTAGATACGGCGTGTTTGAATATAAGCTGCTGGCCCACATTCGTATTGAGCATGACGGTAAATGTGTCGAAAGATATAACGTTTCCCATTATTTTAACGCCGTTCATGGTATATATGGTTATGGGTATCTTATCTTTTCTTACCGCATTTAAAAAAACATCCTGGATATTAACTTTACTCATTATAGACCGCACCTCTTTATATATTTTTAGAAATATCAGCTATTACCGCTTCATATACTTTTGAGTCGTTAATAGAAATATCGTCTTTTTCAAACCAATTCTTAAACTTAAAACGCTTGAAATAAGTAAGCTGTCTTTTAGCGTAATTTCTGGTGTTCTGCTTGATCAGCGCCCGCGCGTCTTCAACAGATATCCGGCCGCTGATATGCTCCAAACATTCCTGATACCCTATGGATTTCATTCCCGGCATAAACTGACTATATCCTTTTTTTAGTAAAGACTCCACCTCTTCGACGAGATTATCGCTAAACATTTCATCAACCCGTAAGTTTATATTATTATATAGCAGTTCCCTTGATTTTGTCAATCCAAAAATTAAATAATTATATTCATTGTTTTTTTCCCGCGCGTCCTTATAAGCCGAAAAGGGGGCGCCTGAAAGTTTAGATACGATTATAGCCCTGACTAATCTCTGCCTGTCATTATATTTTATGCGTGAAGCGGACTCCATATCCAATTTTCTTAACTCGCTCACTAAAAAAGCGGTTTCTTCAAGTTCGAGACCGTCGCGGAGCCGCCGGGCTTCATTCTGATCGAATTGCGGTATCTGAGAAATGCCGTTGATTAAACCGTCAAGATAAAAGCCGGTGCCGCCGACTATTATCGGTAATCTGCCGCGGCCGAATATTTCTTTGATCTTTACGGCGGCCTCCGCTGCAAAATCCGCATAAGAAAACGAAAGGTCGGGAGTGATTATATCGATCAGATGGTGAGTGACCGAATTAAGCTGCTCCCGGGAAGGTTTAGCCGTTCCTATATCCATGAATTTATATATCTGGCGGGAATCGCACGATATAATCTCGGCCCCTAATTCTAAAGCGATTTTTATCGCAAGAGAAGTTTTGCCCGAAGCCGTAGGGCCTATGATAACGGGAACTAAATTATTTTTTTTTCCTGTTTTTACCGCGCCATTCATAATATACCTGTCTTTTTTATTTTTTACCGCGCCCGGCCCGATTTTTTTATAACTACCGAAAACGCGGCGGAAGATTTCCGTTATCTCATATTCTTTTTTATTTTTTCGATTATTTTTTTTGCGGTTACGGCCATCTCGCTTTCACTTTCGAGTTTGATGACTTTTTTCAATTCGCCGACCGCGTCGAAATTGCGTCCCATCATACTCAGCACTATTCCAAGATAAAGGTGCGCTAAAGCGAAATCCGGCGATATCTCTATCGCTTTTTTCAAAAAAGCCGAGGCTTTTTCATAATAACCCTTTTCCTCGAGAAGCAGGCCGATTTTGCAATAAGCTTCCACGTAAAACGGATCGGCTAAAATAGCTTTCTGATATGAAGTAAGAGCTTTTTCGGTCTCGCCGTTTTTAGCGTAATAAAGCCCCGCTTGATAAAATTGAACTGCTTCGTTTAACACCGCGCCGCTTTCCTTCGGCTCGTCGATTTCCTCCAAATCCGAAAAAGCGGTCTGAGGATGCTGGCAATATCTGGAATTAATGGCGTTAATAGCGTGAAGCGCGGCCATTCTAACGTTGATATAATCGTCATTGACTAACGAAGCTAACCTGGCGGCGTCGGATTTATTGCCTATTAATCCGATAACGGCGGCTGCCTTAGTTCTAATTTTTTTATCGGGGTCTTTTATATAAGAAAAAATAAGGTCTTTACTTTTAAACTCCGGATTGCGCGAAAGCGATTCCAGAACGGGACCAACGAATTTATTTTCTTTCAAAAGCCTGACCACGGCGATTTGCGCCCGTTCGCTTTTAAGGGAGGCAAGAAAGCCGGCGGCAGCCTCGGCTACCATATAAACATCGTCTCCGAGTGCGGCCGTTATTTTATCGATGTCAAAAGATTCCCGGATTTTTTCATTCAGGTTATATAAAGCCGCGATCGTTTTATGCCGGATTACCCATTTAGACGATTTAAGCATTCTGTAAAGGTAATCGAGGGCCGGCTCATACTCGAGCTTCGACAGCGAATTAACTATGGCAAGGTTCATCTCATCGTCTTCCGCGGTTTTCTCGGCTATATCTAAAAGAAGCTGAGCGACCTCGTTTTCTTTGAAGGCGCCGAGACATTCCACCGCGCGTCTCGACACCTCTCCGTTTTCGTCGTGAACCGCGTCTTTAATATATTGAAATGCCTCGCGTTTTTTAGTGAACCGGCCGAGAACCCCGACCGCCAGAATTCGCATATCGGGACTGTCCGCCTGGATCAAACGGCCTAAATAAGGTATGGTTTCCTCGCCTATATTTATAAGTACATATTCAGACCAGTAAAACAAATTAGAATTAAGGGCCGGCTTATTTTTCAAAAGCTGGTTAATGAGTGGTTTTATTACCTGCGAACCTATTTCGCCGAGCGAATCGGCCGAATTTTTTCTGACCTGCCAGTCTGGATCGTCAAGGGAGTTTAAAAGCGGTTCGCTCGCCGCCACGCCGATCTGCCCGAGGGCTTTAATGGCCCAATATCGTGAATTTTCATCGCCTTTTTCAAGCACTTTCATCAGTTCGCCGATCGCCATCGCTCCGAAACGGCCGAGTACGTAAGCCGCATTTTTTCTGACCACCCAGTTTTCATGGTTTAACGATTTTATTAAAGGCTCTAACGCGTGTTCACGCATAAACATGAGGTTTTCAACTGCTTTTTCCCTTATTTCCTCGTGTATGTCGGCTAAAAGGCCTATGAGCAATTCGATCGTTTTAGCGTCGCGCGAATTTTTCAAAGCGCACACCGCGCCGTATCTCATCATTAATTCTTTCGATTCAAGGGCGTCGAGTATAATTTCGCTGACGGCCCTGTCTTTTGATCCTCCGGCCGTTTCGCCCATTATGTAAACTATCCACTTTCTTACCTGCGGCGTAATGCCCGCCGTCTTATAAACCTCAACAAGCCTGTCTAACGCGGGTTTTCCTATTTTAGCTATCGCGTCGGCAGCTTTTTTACATATCGGTTCATAATTATCGGATAGAGCGGTTATCAATACTTCTAAAGAATCGATGCCCGTTTCATATAAAGCTTTAATGGCCGATATTCTTATATCTTCATTGCCGTTGCGGTAGGCTTTTGCCAGATGAGGCACGACTTTTTTGCCGAGCTTGGCCAGCGCGCGGCAGGCGCAATCTCTTACATACCAGTAATCGTCGCTCAGCGATTCTACTAAAGATTCGACGATTTCTTCGCCGAAGCGGCCGAGAATTTCGATGGATTTATGGCGGACTTCTTTTTTTGGATTTTTAAGATTTTTTTTAAGTACGTCTATGGCCTGCTTGTTTCCGATTTCGCCGAGCGAAGTTATCACAGCCGTTCTTACGTCGTTATTTTCGTCGTCGACGAATTTGACCAGAGCGTCCACCGCGTCGCGCGCCCCTATTTTACCCAGAATATTAGCGCACCAGAAACGGCGGTCGGAATTACCATCGCAGAGACCGTTGATCAAAAAAGGCTCGGCCGCTTCTCCGGCGCCGGCAAGAAGATCGCCGATTATTCTTCTTTTAGTCCACGACTTAATTTCAAGAAGAGAAACAAGATAAGAAAAACTGCCGCCGCCCATTTTTAACAAAGTTTGAGCGTACCAGTAAAAAGCCCTTTCTGAAAGAGCGGAATTCTCATTCATCAAAGAATATATTTTAAGGGCGCAGCCGTCGGGATTTATAGCGGCTAAGGAATTCGCGGCAAAGTAAGACACCTCGTCAGAGCCGCTTTCCATAGCCGCGAGCAAAGCGCCTTCGGCAGATGCGCAGTCAAGCGCTCCGAGGGCTTTAGCGGCGGCCGCGCGCATGGCTTCGTCTTTTTCGGCCGTCAAAATACCTACCAGGGCAGGAGCGGCCTGGACGCATGCGTTTTTTTCGATTAATGCTATGGCTTTGCGTTTCTCCTGCGGTTTGGTCGAATTCAACTGCAGCAATAAAATATCAAGATCGGCTGCCATATAATAACCTCCATAATTTTTAAAAATCAGTTTTTAATTTAATAATCGCTCCGTTTTTAATTAAGGCGTAAAGCGCTAATGAACACAAAGCCGCTTCGGGCAGGGAATGCGACATATTATAAACGAGCGAAACCTTAATGCTGCCGCCGAAAAATAAATACCCCGAATATATATGCGCCGCCGTTTTTAACGCGAAGGCCGCCAGCGAAAAAGCGACTACGGTTAAGGCGTCTTTACGGGGAGCGAAAGCCGCTATGGCAAGAGCCGAATAAGCCGCCGGATAATCGAGAACGGCCTGCGCCCATCCTATAACATGGCCGCTGGTAATAATTCTGAGAAGCCCCAGCAGAACTCCCGCCGCAGCGCCGGCTTTGAAACCGGAGGTAAGCGATACCATAATAATCGCTACGGGCGCGAGCGTGACCGAACCGCCCTGAGGCATCGTAAAAATTCTTATATGCGATAAAACATACCCCATAGCGCACGCCAGCGAGCATTCCACAAGAAAGCGCGTTCTTTTATTTATCTTCAGGGTACTTTTCAATTTTTTTCTCCAGCATATCTATACGCTCATGAATATTATTGATATAACGCATATCCTTATTTTCCTCGGCTATCAAAAGCGCCTCGCGGTATTTATCGAGCGATTCCCTGTATTTGAAATTTTTTTCATGTATAATGGCTATGGCTAATATCACTTCGATATTTCCGTTATCTAATTTATAAGATTCGAGGAGATTTTTAAGGGCGAGCGCGTCGTTTTTAAAGCCGGAATATATTATGCCGGCAAGATAATAAAGCCTTGGATTAGCGGGAAATTTAGCCAGACAGTTTTTTATCTGAACAAGGGCTTCGTCTAATTTTTTTTCGTCGATGAGTATATTTATAAGGCTCTGATAGGCGGTTAAATTATTTGAATCGAGCATGACCGCCCTTTTAAAATTATCGATGGCGCTTTTGTTGTCTTTCTGGCTATAGGAAAGAATTCCGAGCATTTCGTAGATCTGGGAATTTTGAGGCACTATTTCGCGCGCCTTTAATATGGCCACGCGCGCCTCTTTGTACTGAGCATTATGAATTAAAATGCGGGCCAGTCCGAGATAACCTGTATATTCGCCAGGAAAATTAGTCACTATAAAAGCATAAGCGCGGGTAGCCTCGTCGATATTTCCCTCGTTGAAAATACAGTCGGCCATACCCAGATGAGCCTCCGTCAGACGCGAATTCGCCTTAAGCGCCTGCTCGTAATATCCCTTCGCGAGCTTAAAATTCTTGCGAAACCGCCATATATTAGCTAAATTCAAATTCGCCTGCTCGTGCGCCGGATTCATTCTGACGGCCGTATCGAAGCGTATGATGGCGTTATCGGCGTCGTTAATAGCTTTATAGCACAACCCCATTTTATAATTCAATTCCGCGTCCTGCCTGATTTTAAGCGCGGCCTGAAAAGCCGGAAGCGCGTCCTGATAATTTTTAGAGGAAAGATAAAGATCTCCGAGAAGATTATTGGCTTCATAAAAACGCGGTTCGGCTTTAATTATTTCGCGTAATTTTAATATAGCCTGCGCCTGTTCGCCGCGGCCGACAAGTTCATAAACGTAACGCAAACGGCCCTTCGCCAGAAGCGCATTTTTTTCGATTACTTCTTTCGGAAGGTCGTCTTCGGGCGTAAAACTTTTAACGGCCGAACCCTGCGATGGCGCATAATTTTTAGAAACCTGAGCGGAAACGCCGGGCTCTTCTTTCGCGCCGGCTGAAAAAGTTTGCGACCACTTTTCGTTTTCGGCCCTCAATACCTCCTCGAACTTTTTATACTCGATATTCGCCGGTTCCAGCTGCCTTAATTTCTTCAATTCAAGCATAGCCCTGTCGATGTCGCCGCTTTGCGCGTAATATTTCACTAAATTCAAAAATATATTATCGCCGTGCGAAACCTCCGCTGCCGAAGATAATGATGCTCCGCAGGCAGGCGACATAACGGCCGCAGACAGAACCGCCAAAAATAAACTGACGATGAATCCAGTCCATAAATATTTTAAAATAAAATCAACTTTAATTTTACTATGAAGCATTGCAACTCCTTTGCGTACGCTTATCTTTCATCAATTGAAATGCGCTCCGAATCGAGCGAATCCATAACGGTTAAAATTATGTTATTCATTACCATAAAACCTTTCGGGCCGAGCGCGATGCCTTCCGGGCTCAAATCGATAAAATTTCGTTCCGCGAGAGTTTTTAAACCCGAGTTTTTTTGAAGAATTTCAAAACTTCCGGCCGGCAGCATATCTTTTGTGAGACCGCGGGCGGTTCTGAGAGCGAGCATCACTTTTTCAAGAAACCGTTCACGCGGGCCGAGTCTTTCAATATCAAAATACGCTCCGTCCTTTACGCCGTCTATGTAGGAGCGGATGTCTCCATGATTAGTACGCCGCAGGTCATTAACCGTCGAAACCGCCGCGGCACCGAACCCCGTATAATCTCGTTTCAGCCAGTAAGAGTAGTTGTGCTTTGAAATATATTCGGGTCCGGCGGCAAAATTCGAAATTTCATATTGAGCGAATCCGGCTCCGGCAAGCCGAGAGCACACCGCGATATACTCTTCGGCCATCCATTCGTCGCCGGGTATAATAATTTCGCCTTTATCTATTTTCGAAGCTATGACAGTATTATCGCATACGCAAAACTGATAAACTGAAATATGCTCCAGCCGGGCAAGAAGCTCATCTGAAAAAACGGTTTTATGAGCGAATCCGCCTTTGCGATACGGCACGCCTATCATAAAATCGGCGCTTATATTTTTAAAACCGGCACCGCGGGCCATGGCAAGGGCCGCTTGGGCCCCGCGCGCGTCGTGGGCCCGGCCTAACAATTTTAAATCGTCGTCGTCAAGACTCTGAACGCCTATAGAAATCCTGTTAAATCCGGCTTCGAGCATACGCCCGTAATCTTTATCCGAAAATATTTTAGGATTGGTTTCAAAACTTATCTCACAATCGGGAGCGAACCGATATACTTTCCTCAAAAGATCAAGGATTTTTATCAGGTTATCGACTCCGCCGACGCCCGGCGTGCCGCCGCCGAAATAAACCGTGCGCGCAATTTTTAATCCGGAATCTTTCGTCCTCGAAATTATTTCCGCGCCTAACGCTTCGAAATATTCATCTATAGGCGCGCGGCCGCCGAACTCATCGATGCCCCGCGAAGCAAAATCGCAATAATGGCACTTTTTCAGGCAGAACGGTATATGCAGGTATATATGCATTAAATCAACTATTTTCCCATAACCAGATTTTTAAGGGAGTCGAAGAAGTTCGTTTCGGCCTTCGGCACCTGGAGGTTCTGGTTCGTTATTTTATTGATCATTTCTAAAAACTTCGCCGTAACCGGAGAGGCCGGAGCGTGTTTTAAAAACGGTACGCCGAGATCGGTCGCTTTTCGCATGGTGATATATTCGTTTGGAATCGTATGTGAAATTTTAGTTTTAATAAACTTTTCGATCTCTTCGACCGGCATCGTCGAAAGGTTATCGTCGCGGTTCATTACCGTGATTATCTTATTTTCGGGATACTCGAGGCTTTTCATTACATCGAAACACTTTCTGGTATTGCGAAGACACAGTGTATCAGAATTCATAACGACTATAATGCGATAGGCCACGTCGAGCGCCATCAGCGTATGATCGGTAAACGACGAAGGCGTGTCTATTATTATGTAATCGAAATAGCCTTTTAAAACCTCTATTATTTCTTTTACGTCTTTGACTTTAACTAATTCGGCCTCTTCGGGCTTTTTAGGCGCGGTCAGAAGTTTAAAAGATTCGCAGGCGGGAGCTAAAAACTGCGAAATATTTTCATAATTTTTTATTTCGACTTCTTTAGCCAGATCGGCTATGCTCTTATCGTATTTAGCGTCGAGTATCATATCCAGCGAGCCGAACTCGAGATCGAGATCGATTAACAGCACGCGTAAATCTTTATTTAACGACAGGCCGTAAGCGAAATTCGAAGAAAAAGTCGAACAGCCGGCACCGCCCTTAGGCGAAAAGAAAGAAATTATTTTGCCTTCTTTTTCCGCTACAGTCGAAACGACCGACGATTTTCTGACGCGGTCGCTCATAAAACGCATTATCTTAAGCGATATCGCAGGATTTAATAGCATTATATAACCGAAATTCTTCTGGGTTATTTTATAGAGTTTGCATTCGTCAACGCAGGTGGCGGAGGCGGAACGGGGTGCCTCTTCGAGAAGGGCCATTTCGCCGAAAAATTCGCCTTCCTTGAGCAGCGCGAGAGTTTTGTCTTCGCCGTCTTCGATTTTTGATATTTTAACCTTGCCGTTTATAACGATATAAAAAGCGTCGCCGAAATCGCCCTGTTTGAAAATCGCCGCGCCCTTGGGCATACTTACTTCCTCGACGATTTCCTTGATTTTTTCGACATGATTATCGTTCAAACTTGAAAATATAGGAATTTGCTTTAAATCCATAATATCTCCTTGTAATTTTATGTTATATTTATAAATCTTCGTTATCTAAGCTATTTTAGTGTTTCAATATTCAAATATTCGCCTTCGGCCAATGAATTTTCTTCGACGACTCCGGGGGCGAGCTCTAAAACTTTATGGCAGTCTTTTATAAAGCCTGATACCCTGGATGGCTTCATGCGCCATATAATTTTTAAAATTTTATTGTCGCCGCTCAAAAAAAAACAATCAATTTCCATCCTCATAAAAAAAGTATGAATGTTCGAGCACGGTGAAAGCATTATTCCATCATACTTTTCATCTCTTATTTTAAACATCAGCCCGAACGCACGCTTAAAAAAAGAGTTATAATTCAATATTTTATCCGATACTAAAGTGCCGTCTTTTTTTTCGACTTTGAGCATAGAGCGTTTTCCTTTTATTTCGGAAAGTTTTTTATGAATTCAAAAACTACGCCGCCGAGCAAAACGACCATTATCGTCGGAAATATGCAGCCGACCATCGGAAACAACATTTTAACCGGGGCCTGCATCGCCAGCTGCTCGGCTCGCTGCCTTTTTTTAAGACGCGCCTGAGCGGATTGTATCTTCAATATTTTAGACACTGAAACGCCGAGCTGATCGGCCTGAATGAGCGCCGAGATAAAAGCCGAAAGATCTTCTACCTCCATTTTATCGGAAAGCGCTTTGAACGCTTCGCGGCGGCTTCGCCCCATCTGCATTTCCTGAAGAACGTTTTTCAATTCTTCGCCGAGCGGGCCTTTAAATTTAGTTACGAGTTTAGCTAATGCTATATCGAAGCCGAGGCCGGCCTCGACGGATACGCACATAAGATCCAGGCAGTCCGGCAGGGCCTTTTGTATCATATATTTGCGGAAAGCGACAAGCCTTTGAAGATAAATACGCGGCCCGAGAAAGCAGATCACGAATATTATGAGACAGCCCATCCCTAAGCTCTGGATGGGCACCTTGAGCATAAATCCGAGAACGCCGAACAGCGGCGCGGGGATAACTATAAGCAGAACTTTTAATACGTTAAATTCGGTGGGCGTGAGTCCACCCGGATTTCCGGCCTGGGCCAGCTCTTTTTTCAGCTGAGAGGCCGTATCGGCTTTATTGCGCTTGCTCAGAGCGTTTGCAAAGCCCGTTAAAACCGGTTTTATTATTCGCTCAAAAAATGATTTCTGAAGTTCCTCGTCTTCGATCGAAGGCTGGGCCTTTGACAAGCCCGCCCCTTCTTCTTTCTGGCCTGAAAATTCTTCGAGCCTCGAAACTACGGAGTTTTTTTGTGAAGGCATTAAAAACATAGCGCCCGCTATTATAATAGCCGCTACCAGAACGAGAGAAGTTATATCCATTGGTCAATTCCTCCGCAAGAAGATATTTTAAACGTCGATATCCGTAATTTTTTTAATAATCAATGAACCGGCGCCCATCATTAAACCGCAGAAAATCAAAGAATACCAGCCCTTGAAGCCGTTGACGTCCGCGAGCAAAAATTTATTGACGAAATAATCCGGATTGAGCGCAAATATCGCCAAACCGAGCATTATCGGCAGGCCCGTTATAACGTAACCGCCCATTCGCGCCTGTGAAGTAAGGGTTACGATCTGGCCCTTTATTTTTATTCGCTCTCTTATAGTTTCTGAAATCTGGTCGAGAACGTCGGCGAGATTGCCGCCGACTTCGCGCTGAATTAAAACTACGGTTACTAATAAATCGAAATCGTCGTTTTCAAGCCTTTCAGCCATATTTTCAAGTGAAGTTTCAAGAGCCACGCCCACGGCGTTTTCGCGAAGCACTTTTTTAAACTCGGTTGACATAGGATAAGGCGATTCTCTTGTAATAAGCTCTATAGCCTGCATAAACGAATAACCGGCCTTCAACGCGTTAGAAATTATGCCGAGCGTATCTAACAATAGCGCCGCGAACATCTGCCGCTTTTTGGCTTTTTTCATCGCTACCCATATAAAAGGCGAATAACCGAAAATAGCTGCAATCATGAGTCCGAGCGCCAGTCTTTTTAAAACGAGGCATACGACTATAAGCGGAAGTGTCGAAAGAAAAAAAACGCCGGCCATAAATTCCGTGGCGCGAAGAGGTATATCGGCGGCCGAAAGCATGGCGGTTATTTTTTCTTTTATTTTTTCCGGCGTTATGATAGTGCCGATATTCTGCATTAATTCGCTTTTTTTAGCCAGATCGCCTATGGCTTCGCCGGTGACGGAACCTTCCGCGCCCCCCATGCCGCCTTTAGCCTGCGTCGCCACGAAACGGTCCAAACGGTCTTTAACGCTTTCCTGGCGCTTGACGACGACCTGATAGGAAGTAAGCAGGAGAAAGAACAGGACGACTAATATCGCCAGTATGACCACCATTGTAATGAAACTACCCATAAACGCTACGCTCCAATTTTATAGAGTTTTCGTTTTTTTGCTTATTACCAGCCGCGTTTGCTGTCCATGAATATATCCGCGGGAAGTTTAATGCCTTCTTCTTCGAATTTAGACATGAATTTAGGTCTTATTCCGGTAGGTTTAACGCGCCCGATGATCTTTCCTTTTTCATCGAGACCCTGCTGTTCGAATACGAAGATATCCTGCAGAACGACCGTGTCGCCTTCCATGCCCTGAACTTCTGTTACCGCGACTACTTTACGCGAACCATCTTTAAGTCTTGTCTGCTGGACTATAATGTTAACGGCGCCTGATATCTGTTCGCGGATAGCGCGGACCGGAAGGTCCATGCCGGCCATCATAACCATCGTTTCAAGACGCGCGATCATATCGCGGGGCGTGTTGGCGTGGCCGGTCGTTAACGAACCGTCGTGGCCCGTATTCATGGCCTGAAGCATGTCGAGCGCTTCGCCGCCGCGGCATTCTCCTATTACTACGCGCTCCGGTCTCATACGAAGAGAGTTTTTAACTAATTCGCGTATCGAAATAGCGCCTTTTCCTTCTATATTAGCGGGCCTGGTTTCGAGCCTTACCACATGAGGCTGTTTAAGCTGAAGCTCAGCCGCGTCTTCGATAGTCACTATTCTTTCGTCTTCCGGTATGAAACTCGACAGAACGTTGAGCAAAGTGGTTTTACCCGAACCTGTACCGCCGGAAACTACTATATTGAGACGGGCGAGAACGCAGGCTTCTAAAAAGTTAGCCATTTCTCGCGTCATAGAACCGAAATTAACGAGGCTGTCGATGGTAAGAGCGTCTTTTTTAAATTTTCGTATCGTAATGGTGGGGCCGTCGAGCGCTAAAGGCGGAATAATAGCGTTAACGCGGGAACCGTCGGCCGGGCCGCCTTTAATACGCGCATCGACTATCGGCGAAGACTCGTCGCAACGGCGTCCTAATGGCGATACGATTTTTTCGATGATTCGCATTACGTGGCCGTTGTCTCTAAATTTCACATCCGAAAGGATAAGCTTTCCTTTTCGTTCTATATAAGTTCGCTGTGGGCCGTTTACCATTATTTCAGAAATAGACTCGTCTTCTAAAAGAGGCTGAAGAGGACCAAGGCCGATAACGTCGTTAATGACGGAAATAATTAAATTGGATTTTTCGGCCGAGGTGAGCGTCATCCCTTTATCGGCGGCTATCTGAATGTAAAATTCTTCAAGCATGGGCTTGAGTTTCGCCTTTTTTTCATCATCGGATTTTATTTTCAAAAAGTCCTCGTCGAGGCGCTCTACAAGTTTGGACTGCATATCGTTTTTAATAAGCTCTAAAGGGCTCTCCTTATCGGAATCGGACTTTGAACCCCCGCTTTTACTTTTTTCGAGTTCGTCTTTATCGTCGGTGCTTATTCTCTTTAACAGGCTCATCTTTCATTCCCCCGAATTAAATTCATTTTTTCATAAGTTTTTTAAAGAAATCAAAAACATTTCCTTTATTTTTAATTATTTCTTCTATTTTATTAAAATAAGATTTGTCCTCGTCACAGGCCACCAACAAGGCGAGTTCATGAAACGCCTTCACGATGGGAATATCTAACTGCATATCGGTGACAAAGGGCGTTCCGCTGTTAAGCGAAGCTACGACGCGTTCGCCGTCGGAAGGAATCATGCAGCTTATTTTCATTAATTTTTCTTCTACGGTCGAACATTCCACTCCCATTTTCTGATAAGCCCTGTTGAGTATAAGTGAAATCTTATCTTTAGGTATCTGGAGGTCTTTTAAAATTTCAAGCGTCAATACAAGATTTTTGATTGTGGTCACTTCGAGAGTGGCTATTACGAAAAGCATGCTCGTCCAGTCGAATATGGTCAGATCGGTATCGTTGATATGGTGTATGGTATCGACTACCACATAATCGTAATTTTTTTTAAGACATTCCATTACGTAGCCTAAATGAAGCATCGTAACTTCTTCGGCGAATTGAGGCTTCGAAGGCGCGAGTAAAATATCGAGCCCGCTGTGGTGCGTCGTAATAAAGTTTTTCATAACTTCAAGAGAAAGCGGAGAGGGTTCGCCCATCTCGCGCACAAGCCCGTGAATGGTCTTTTCAGGCTTCAAATTCAGCATAAAACCGACGTCTCCGAACTGGAAATTGCCGTCTAACAATGCTACTTTACGCCCGCTGTCTTTAAGGAAGGCGGCAAGCGTCACGGCCAGATTAACCGCAATAGTTGACTTGCCGACTCCGCCTTTAGTTGAAAAAATCGTAATAACTCTTCCGGCGGGCACTCTCTGACTGTTAGGAACGACTGAAGAATTTTTAACTATCGACTGATTTTTTTCATAAGCCGATTTGATGGCATTCGATATTTCCTCGGTTTTGACCGGAAGCATTAAAAAGTCGGCGCAGCCGGACTTCATAGCCTTTCTGATACGGTTCATATCCGACGAACCGGCCAGCGCGATAAGCGCAAGATGACCCGTAGCCACCTGCGTTTCAAGCGATGATAAAAAAGCGTAAATATTGTCGTCTTCGAAACTTAAATCGAGAAGTATTATATCGGGGGCGTTCGTTTTATATGAATCGGCCAATTGCTCATAATTTAAAGCCTTTGCGCACAGCTCTACCCCCGGAATTTCTTTGAGCTGCGCTTCTAAAGGACCTAATAATCCGCAATCTTTTTCTATGAGTAATATTTTAATGTTTTTTGCGCTCATCTTATCCTGTCGTACTAATATTTCTAATCATTAAAGGACATAACCCCGAACTGGCAAGGTCGCTATACCTTACGCACGGGTGCAATTTATTATATCAAACTAAAAACCAAAAATCAAACAATTATTTTTATATATTTTTTACGCATTTTTTTTGTTGAAATTTTAGTATTTTTGGTATATAATAATATCCTGAAACTAAGCGTATTAAAAATTTAATCATAATAAAAGAGGTACGGCGGTGTCAGCTTTATCTATAACCGAAATAAAAAAAATCGACGATAAAAATAAAAGGCTTTATTTGATAGCCGGCTTAAGCAGCGAAAATTTGGGCCGTTCCGAAGCGCAGGGCCTTATCGAACTTCTCTGCGACGCTTACTGGCCGGTCCGTGAAGCGGCCGCAAAAAAATTAATTTCGATCGGTCCCCGCGTTTGCGAAAGTTTAGTCAACGCCATATCCGATCCGAACGAAGACATAAGGTTCTGGTCATCTCAAATATTAGCGACTATAGCCGACGACAGAGCCATAAGCCTTCTTATAAATTCTTTCGCTTCATACGAAGAAAACGAAATAAATATGTACTCGGCCCGCGCGCTTATAAAAGTCGGCGCTTCGGCCGTTAAACCTCTTATCGAGGCGCTCGGCTCGCCCGACGACTTTATAAGGCTTTATTCGCTCTACTGCCTTGGAGAACTTAAAAGCGCCGAAGCGGTCCCGGCGGTCGAGCGCCTTCTTTCCGGCGACGCTAATTTCGCGATACGCAAAAACGCCGCCGTCGCTCTGGGTAAAATAGGCTCGCACTCTTCGGCGAACGCTCTGATCGAAGCGATATCCGATAAATCCTGGTACGTAAGAGTAGCCGCCACCGAAGCTCTCGGCAAATTTAAATTCACGGGCGAAAACCCCGATATTCAAACGGAAAGCGAAATGAACGACGGCGGCGAAAAAACGGAGCTTAAGGACCGCATAACCAATTCCATTCTCGCCTCGCTTTCAGATACCGAAGCCCGCGTCCGCGAAACGGGCGCGAAAGTCCTCGGTGAGCTCGGCGGAACGCGCGCCCAGCAGCAGCTTATAAAACTGCTGCAAAATTCAGATTCCGAAGGCGAAAAAATTATAGCGGTTAAAAACATCGACGGTTCGCTCGCCGCTGAAACGCTTCCGGTAATAGCCTCGCTTCTTAACGATAAAAGCAGCGACGAATTAAAAAAAGAAGCGTTAAAAACTTTAGGGCGCATCGCCGGCGACGATGCGAAAAAATATATACTCGATTCAATAGAAGGCGAAAACCCTGAAATCGTAACAACAGCCGTAGCCGCCCTTTTCGAAATTAAAACGCCTTCGGCGTGCGACGCGGTCCCTGCGCTGCTCGAAGATCCCCGCGAAGACGTAAGAATCTCGGCGACCGCCGCGCTCGGCGGAAAAGATTATTTCGATATGCGACATTTTTTATATTCCGCTCTCGAAGACTCCTCTTACTTGGTAAGGCGTCAGGCGCTTATTTCTCTATATTCGCTCTTAGGCGACGAAGCCATATCCGAGGTCATAACCTTAATTAACGATCCCGACGAATTCACCGCTTCTGAAGCCATAGCCATAGCCGCTAAAATCAAAAATCCGGACGCTGTGCCCGCCCTTGCGCGCGCAGTAGAAAAAGGTTCGAACCGACTCGCTTACATGGCATTTCAAACTTTGGGCGCGATAGGCGCTAACGCCGAATACGCCATTATAAACAGTCTCGACTCCGAAAATCCCGACATATGCTACTGGGCCATCGGCGCGCTTGAAAAAAACGCTTCTAAAAACTGCATACTTCCTCTTATTAAAACCATAACCAGACACTCCGCGCGCCAGGAAATAGTCGAACGCGCCCTCGAAGTTTTAATGCAGTTCGAATTCGAAATCGACGAAAAATTTTTCATAGACATACTTAAAAACTTAAAATCGTCACACAACAAGGCCATCGAATTATTGAGCAAATCTAAAAGCCGCGAGATCGCCTTCGAATTGCTGCCATATCTTAAATCCGGCGAAAAAGAAACGCGCTTTCATGCGGCAAGGGCGCTCGGCCGGCTCGCTAACGACGACGAAAAAATCACGGCCGCTCTCATCGAATCTCTCAAAGACCGCTACTGGCCGGTAAGAAAAGCGGCGGCCGAGTCGCTGGCCGTTCTCGGCGAAAACGCCGTAACAAATCTGAAAAAAGAACTCGAACGGGCCGGCGCCAACGCCGATATCGTTTACTGGGCTCTGCGCGCGCTTGCCGACAAGGCCGAAAAAAGTAGCACCACGGTTTTTAAAAAGTATATCGATTCAAACAGTTTAGACATCAAAAAAATTATTATCAAGGGGCTCGGTAAAATCGGCGACGATGAATCTTTAGAGCTGCTTCTTCAATTTCTTCAAAGCGAAGACGACGAACTCAGGTTCCATACGGTTAAGTCGCTGAAAAATTGCTCCAACCCTAAAATATTAACGCCGCTGATAAAAATGATAGGCGACAGATATGAAAATGTAAGATCATTTGCAGCCATAGCTCTTGGCAATTTCAAATCGGAACCGGCGGCATGCGAAGCGCTGAAAAGCGCGTTAAACGACAGCAGTCACTGGGTCGTTAAATACGCCAAAGAATCGCTTTCAAAGCTGAATAAATAATAGAACCGGCGACGCGCCTGCGGTTCTCCGGCTTTCCGCGCGTCATAAAAGAAAGGGGCCCGAAAATCAATGCAGGAATTAATACGCCAGGAACAAATAATAAACGACATAGTCACTCAGATCAGCAATCATAAAATACAAAACGCTTCGAAGGTAAAATTCAAAGTCGGAAGGCTTACCAATATCACCGAAAAAGTTTTGCTCGATCTTTTCGTCAAAGCCGTCGGACCGAATAATCTTCAGCCTGAGATGGCCATTGAAATAGAATGGATGCCGGCAAGGCTGAAATGCAATCAGTGTCAGAATTTAGTGGAATCCGGTTACGTGTGCAGCCGGTGCAGTTCCGAAGACCTCAAAGTCATATCCGGCGAAGAGTTTTTCTTAGAAAACGTCTATTATTAGTATTGTTCCAAAACAGCCATCAGTTCGGAAAATATCCGAAAACTTAAATAAAATAACTACAAAGATAAAAAATTAAAGAAAGATATTGACAATTATTATAACTTTTTGGTATAATTAAACGATTTTTAATTTGCATAAATAAAAAATATTAATTTTTTTATACTAAAATATAAAATAAGAAGGAGGTGCCCAACAATGTACGCAGTAATCACTACCGGAGGCAAACAATATAAAGTAGCGCCCGGCGATCGTATCCGCATCAATAAACTCGAAGGCGAGGTTAATTCGACTATTAATTTCGACAACGTTTTAATGTTAAGCGACGGCGCTAACGTTACGATCGGCCAGCCTAAAGTTGACGGCGCTAATGTAGAAGCCACGATCCTCACGCACGGCCGCGAAAAGAAAGTCGTTATCATGAAATTCAAAAAAAGAAAAGACTATTTCCGTAAAAGAGGCTTCAGGGCCCATTACACAAAAGTTGAAATCGGTCAGATAAAAAGCAGATAATCCGATCCGAAACTTTGAAATGGTGCGTGTTTCTTTTTGATAACAGCTGAATTTAATTACGGAAGCAAGCGGGTTTTAAAAAGTTTTGTTTTCAGCGGCCACGACGATTCGGCGGCAGGCGGTGAGAACATTATATGCGCGGCGGCCTCGGCCCTCGCGTTAAATTTTTCACGGAGCGTTACAAAACTTTTAAAGATAAAGCTCAGCGGAGTAATTAAAAAAGGCCTTATAGAACTGAGTTTGCCGGACGGAATCCGCGGCGAAAGCGCTGCCGGTCTCCATCTTCTAACCGAAAGCGTCA
Source organism: uncultured bacterium (assembly GCA_964436235.1). GTDB lineage: Bacteria > Muiribacteriota > UBA9980 > UBA9980 > UBA9980 > UBA9980. The sequence goes on along the minus strand of CAYTCW010000001.1, from coordinate 67,439 downwards.
AGCTCGGCTTTATGTCGATAAACGAAAAATACGGCGAAGTAATTAAAATTATTGAAACTAAATAAAGATTAAAACCAGGCAGGTGAAATAAAATGGGTAAAAAAGCAGCATCCGCGGTTAACGGTCGCGATTCTCAATCAAAGCGCCTCGGCGTAAAAAAATTCGCGGGCGAAATGGTAAAAGGCGGCACTATACTTGTGCGCCAGCGTGGAACGCATTTCCACCCCGGCCTTAACGTCGGCCGCGGCGGCGATGACACTTTATTCGCAAAAGTTTGCGGTAAAGTCGAATTCAAATCTTTCGGCAAAGGTAAACGCCGCGTGATTATCGTTCCTGTTGAACAGCAGGCCGCTTAATCGGTTTTATAAAAAATAAACGAAAAATTAAAATGCGAGTTGGAATTTTCGGCGGAACGTTCAATCCGATTCATATCGCGCACCTCCGCCTCGCGGAATGCGCCAGGATCGAATTAGGACTTGAAAAAGTTTTTTTTCTTCCCACGAGCGTTGTGCCGCACAAAGATAATTCACAAATTATTGATATATCCCATAGGGAAAAAATGGTTTTCCTTGCTATTGAGGATAACCATTTTTTTCTATTTTCGGATATAGAATCGCGAAAGACCGAAACGGCCTACACCTACGAAACCATTCTTGAATTCAAGCGGCAAACCTGCGGCGCCGAGCTTTTTTATATCAGCGGCGCCGATACGCTTTGCATGTTCCATAAATACCGCAATTACCGGACTATAATCCGCAACGCCAGATTGGTGATAGCGCCGAGAGGCGAAAATTTAAACGACAGCGCGATACAGCCGGAGGTTCTCGCGGCGGCCGTTTTTTTGAATTCATTCGAAAATATAGATATATCATCCACCCAGATCAGGGAAGCGTTCAAATCAGGCGGCTCCGCCCGTTATCTGTTGCCGGAAAAAGTTTACGACTATATCGTCGCTAATGATTTGTATAAAGTTTAGCAGGGCAATTTATAAAATAAAAATGAAAAGTGTTGGTGAGTTATTATGTTCATAGATGAAGCCGTTATAAGCGTAAAAGCCGGCGACGGCGGAAACGGATGCATCAGTTTCAGAAGGGAAAAATACGTTCCCAAGGGCGGGCCCGACGGCGGCGACGGCGGAAATGCCGGCGCGATAATTCTTTTAGCTACAACCGACATGCAAACCCTTCTGGATTTTAAATACAACCGCATATTTAAAAGCGAAGACGGCGGCCATGGCTTAGGTTCGAATATGCACGGCAAAAACGGTCGCGACTTGGTCATTAAAGTTCCGGTCGGCACTCAGGTTTTCGACGCAAAAACCGACGCGCTTTTAAGCGATCTTGCCTCCGACGGCGCGTCTTACTTGATAACCGCCGGCGGGCGGGGCGGACGGGGAAACACGCGCTTCACAAGTCCAGTGCGTCATGCGCCCCGCTACTGCGAACTCGGCGAAGAAGGCGCGGAACTCGAAATTAAATTGGTCCTTAAATTAATAGCCGATATCGGCCTCGTCGGTTTTCCGAATGCCGGCAAATCGACTATTTTATCTAAAATATCCAAAGCCACGCCGAAAATAGCCAACTATCCATTCACCACGCTCTCGCCGAACCTCGGCGTCGTAAGGCTCGACTACGATAAAGTAATGGTTGTCGCCGACATTCCGGGAATTATCGAAGGCGCCCACACCGGAGCGGGCCTCGGCAATAAATTTTTAAAACACATCGAGCGCACTCGCGCAATCGTTTACGTAATCGATATGACGGGCTTCGAAAGGCCCGAACCATTAGAAGACCTTAAAACCCTAGCTAAAGAGCTCAAAGCATATTCGAAAAAACTCGCGGGCCTTCCTTTTATAATAGCCGTAAATAAAATGGATATCCCCGATTCCAACGATCATTACGATAATTTCGTAAAAAAAATCAAAAGACTAAAAACTTTCAAAGACGCTAAATTAATTAAAATATCGGGGCTTTCAGGGCTCAATCTCGACGCGCTTATAAAGCAGATGTACGATCTTAAAATCCACTCCGAGTCCTGCGCGTCAAGCAGCGCCGAAACTTCCGCCGATTCATCCGAACTTATAATAGGATCGGATGGCGGCGTAGATCCGGGCGCGATCGGCGTCAGCTACGC
>CAYTCW010000001.1:48872-65206 GCA_964436235.1 uncultured bacterium | reverse complement strand
TTATAATAGGATCGGATGGCGGCGTAGATCCGGGCGCGATCGGCGTCAGCTACGCTACCATAATTAAAAAGACGGCGCGCCGCAAAAAAACGCCTGCCGTAAAAATCGAAAAGCTCGACGGAAACGAGTTCCAGGTGGTTTCGAAAGAGTTGGAAGCCGAAGTTAAAAGAGTTAATTTTAAAGCCGATGACGCGCTTTATTATTTCAAACGAATGCTGAAAAGATACATGGTAGATAAAGCGCTGTTGAAAGCGGGCGCTAAAAACGGCGATACGGTCTATATAAAAGAGTTCGCCTTCGAATATCAGGATGAATGATAAAGAATTTCTAAATTTACGCAATAAAATAATAAAATATTTAAAAACACGGCTTAGCGCGAAACTATTCGCGCACAGCCGCGGAGTCGAAGCGGCGGCCGTTCAGTTAGCGGCCGCCTCGTCTAATTACGCGCTCATAAAAAATTGCTCCGTCGCGGCTTTATTACACGACGCCGCAAAAAGATTCACGCTCGATCAGATGCAGCTCGCCGTCAATCTTTACTGCCCGCACACTCTTTCAGAGGGCGTTATGCAAAACGCCGGCCTGCTTCACGGCCATGTATCTGCCATTATAGCGCAGGACAGGTTCAAAATAACCGACCGCGCCATAATATCGGCCATCAAATGGCACACCCTCGGCCGTCCCAATATGAACGCTCTCGAAAAAATAATATTCATATCCGATTATATAGAACCCGGCCGGCGATTCAAAGGCATCGACGAGCTTCGCGGCCGCGTATATGACGCTCTTTTTTCATACGGCCTCGACTGCGCGCTTTATATAGTGGTCCGCGATAAAATGAAAACTCTTGCGGCTATGAATATCCAGATCGATAAAACTCTGCCGGCGATCGAAAAAAAGCTGGCGCCAAAAATACCGAAAAGCGTTTCCGATATCTTATAAAGTTTTTATTTATAATAAATTATTTTAGTTTTTAAAAAAGCGCCGATTTATTCAATGCCGTCGATAAAGCGGCGTTCTAACTGGCGAAAAACATTCGGCGAGCTGAGCTCTTTTAGCGCGTCGAGCACGGGCTGATAGAGCTCGTCTTTGCGGTTCAGGTCTTTGATTTTATTGACTAAAGCGGTTACCGCAAGAGGGTTGCCCATGCGGCCGAGAGCCCGCGCGGCATTGATTTTGACTATAGTTTCCGGGTCATCGAGAAGCGCTTCGAGCTTCAGCCGGGCCGTTTCAAGAAGAGCGAGCCGTCCGCCGGAAAAAAAATCGTTTACATTCCCGATTTTTTCGGCGATAACGCGCGCCTGCTCCTTCGAAGTTATTTCGCCTATGCCGTAGGCGCCCGAAGCGCGCATCAAATAATTAGAGCCGTCATCGCACATTTCGATAAGCGCCTTAACGCCGGAAATTTCGCCGAGCTGATAAAGGCGTATGGCGGCGTTTGCGCGGTTACGGTTATTTGAATCAGAAAGTTTTTTTTCCAAAACGCCGGTTATAAAACTTTTATCTTTAATATAGCCTATGGATTCTATAGCGTTAGCCCTTACCCGCGAATCGTCGTGATCGATATATTCAAGAAGTTTTTTACGGTCTTCATCTTCTCCTATCAACCCTATCTCCAGAACGAAATTAGATATTACGTGAGTATTAGTTTCAGACTCCAGAACGCTGAAAAGCAATTTAACTAACTCGAAATCCATCAGCATAAGATTTTTGAGCGCCGAAACCGATGCCATTTTAACTAAATGAGATGAATCGTTTATCATTGGCAGTATATTTTTAATTAACTCAGGCCGCCCGGTAAGCCCTATCATGCTAACCGCATCATAACGGCGCCTGTCGTCGGGCGATTCCAATCCTGCAATAAGTTTATCTATATCTTTTAAACCTATAATTTCGTATAATTTAACGATCTCTTTTTTTCCTTTAACTTCCATCGGCGGCATAAGCTCCGCGTCGAAGATATTTTTAACGGCCTCGTAAGTAGTTTCGGAGACCACTATTTTCGTATATTTTCCTTCTTTAGAAAGACCTTCTAAGCGCGAGGCCGTATTAACCGTATCGCCTATGACCGTATAATCAAGACGGCCCGAATTCGAGCCGATCATGCCGGCTATTACTTTACCGGTATTAATTCCCACGCCGATCTGAATTTTAAAAGAACCGGAGGTTTCGCGGGCGTGATTGAAGTGCCACAGCGCCTCGTTCATCTGAATCGCGCAGGTGACGGCCCTTATTTCATCATCGAGATTATCGCCGGGATAAAAAACGGCCATGATCGCATCGCCGATGAATTTATCCACCACACCGTTATTGCGTTTGATAACATCCGTCATGGCTTCAAGATAGCCATTTAACATTTTAATCATTTCATCGGGCGGGTTCGATTCGGACATGCCCGTAAAATTACGGATATCGATAAATAAAACCGTAACTTTTCTTTCAATGCCGCTTTGATTAAAAAAATCGCTGTCGTTTTTAACTGCGCTGGTAAGCGTTTCCGGAACGAAACGCATTATCCTGGTTTTTTCGAGGAGCCCCTGCGTCATTTCGTTAAATCGCGCCGACAGCAGTCCGATTTCATCGCTCGACTCGATTTCCGCCTGTTTCGAATAATCGCCGCGGGCAACGCGCTCGACTCGTTCTATAAGGATTTTAAGTTTTCTGGTTATAAAATTGGCCATGAGCACGGAAAACGCTATGCCCGCAAAAAGGGATATCAATGAAAGCGCGATAATAAAATTAATGGCCGTTTTGATTTCATTATTGTAATTAACCGTCGCATATTTTATGGACACGCAGCCGAAACGGGTTCCGCCTGAATTTATGAGCGAAGCGAATTCGGCGTAATCTTCGGCGGGTTCTTCATTTATGCGGGAAGCCGTTTTGGCGTTGATATATTTGACCCTGTCGGCCCTCGCAAGAGCTTTTCCTATAAGCGAAGGCCCGCCGCCTTTTTTGGCATGGGCGGCGCAGATCCAGTTCGTATCGTAAACCGTTATTTCGATAATATTGGAGCTGGCTTTAACTATATGCTCCGCCAGGCTTGAAAGTTCTTCGCCCGATTTATTATTAAAGGCGGCCGGCAGCATCGAAGCAAGAGCCGCTGCCATACTGATTCCCGGCGTTTCGAGGCCCGCGGTTAATATGCGCTTGACATGATATAGCGAAAAGGAAGATGCTGTAACGATGATAAAAGTGACAAGAAAGGCGATCCAGAGTATGAATTTATATTTCAAAGCGAATTTTACCAAATATATGCCGCCTTTATAAAACTCCGACCATAATATAAAAGGGCGCATTATAAATACGCCCTTTTAAAGGTTATTGAAATGTGCCTGAGTGGAGTTGAACCACCAACCTGCGGATCCGTAGTCCGACGCTCTATCCATTGAGCTACAGGCACATAATTTAATATACGATTATTAAACGAAGAGAGAGGGATTCGAACCCTCGATACGCTTTTGGCGTATACGCACTTAGCAGGCGCGCGCCTTCGGCCCCTCGGCCATCTCTCCATGTAAAAGCGGAGGAAGAGGGATTCGAACTCTCACACGGTTGCCCGCGGCAGATTTCAAGTCTGCTGCCATACCATTAGGCGATTCCTCCACATAACATAAGTATTATACCACAATTTAACGGTGATGTCAATTATTTTTTGCGTTTATTTTGAAAAAAACTCCGTATCGGCTCGAGGCATTCCGCTTCTAAAACCCCGCAGATAAGACGGGCACGATGATTTAGCGCGGGATTCGAAGCAATCTGCATATTTCCGCCGCAGCCGCCGCCTTTGGTATCGCGTACCGCAAATACGCATTCGGTTATTCGCGCTTGAACTATAAGACCGGCGCACATAACGCATGGTTCTTTGGTGACATATAGACAGACTCCGGCGAGGTTCCAGCAGCCGAGAAAAGCCGCGGCAGCCTCGCACGCCTCCATTTCAGCGTGCCATAAAGGCGAGCGTTTTTTTTCGCGGCAATTCCTGCCGCGGCCTATGATTTTATCATCGTAAACGGCGACCGCGCCGATCGGCACGTCGCCGGTTTGCAAGCATAGCAGCGCTTCTTTCAACGCCTCACGCATATAAAATTCGCGGCGCGAGGCTTCGTCCGGGTTTAACTTAGAAAAGTCGATAACGCTCATATTTAAAACCTCATAAGTTGTCCGCGCGTAAAATTCCATTCAGGCGTTTCGAGCGTATCTCCGAAATCGGAATGATACCAGGGGCTTAAATTTTTATCGTTCGGATTGATTAAAATATGCATGTCCTGAGCCGGCATATAACTTTGAAGCAGCAAAAAAACTTTGCGGCCGCTTTTTTTATTTACCGCGACATCGACAACGAGTACGGCATGACCGGGAAAGCCTCCCTTAATGAAAATATCGCCTGTTTTAATATCGGCCGGGTTGCTGACTTTCTTCAGCGAGCCGGCAAGCGAGTGAGTGCCCGCATAGGCGAATATATGCGTCATATATTTGCCAAAATTGTTGTAATCGGACGATTTTGAAACGCTTTTTGCGCCGGCGTTCCTTTTGAGCCAGCCTTTGAACGAAACCGCCTTCGCGCTGCCCGTATCGAATTTAATGGATTCGATATCGCCCTTAGAAAAAAAATATTCAGCGCAAAGCCGCATCACCGCGTCGGCGCACTGCTGCAAATCGCGCGTGCCGCAATCGATATCTACTACCGCGAAATGCGCGCCCTGATTATTTTTTAATTTTTTATTATAAAGATAAACCGGCGGCCTGCCATTTTTAAGCGGCAGCCCGCGAAGCCAGTCTTCAAAACCGCCCGCGGGCGAGGCAGAGCGCACAAAACCTTCCGGCGGAGAAATTCTTTCGGCGATCGAATTTTTTACTTCGTAAGTTTGAAGCCACGAGTATTTATTCGGGGGTTTTTCTTTGCCCCGGCCGGTTTGCTCTTCAGACGGCAGAACATTCTGAGCTGAAACCGTAGAAAAAAATGCGGCGCTAAAAAAAACGAACGCAAAAACCGTAATAATAGAAATTAACGGTACTAAAACTTTCTTTTCAGCGATATTTTTGAAAATACTTGCGAAAATATTATTAAGAGTATTTTTAACCGTTTGATCGATTTTAACTGTCATCACCTCAAATTTTATTATTGAACGCATACGATTCGGGTTAAAACAAAAAATAATTTTGACAACACCCGTTCTATTTTGTATAATTATAACATGAAAAATAAAAATTTAAAACACTTAATGCTCATAATATTTTCAATATCGTTTTTGCTTTCGGCTCACGGCGCTTTAAAACGGCCCGCTTTCGCCTGGTCAACTTATACCCACGCCGCAATCAGCGCCGAAGCGCTTTCAAAATACCCGGCCCTTATGCCCGAAGCCGTTTACAGCTCATCGCTGCCCGATATCACTACTAATTTTATAAGCCCGGCATCTAAAGATAAATTTTACTCGGTATTCCACGGCGAAAATTTTCAAAAAGCCTCAGTGGCGCTTTTATCCAAACTCGATAAGAAGAGCGGCCGCCTCATGATATCTAACATTTACGGCTTTCTTTCACATATAGCCGCCGATAAGATAGCCCACACTTCCGAAAGCTACGCCAACACGAAAAAAACCTTCAGCGTAAAAACCGAACTTGACCATTATACGGCCTACCTTTTCATGGATATGCTCTGCTACTACGATTATTTTTACGGTTACAACTCAAAATTCGGCAAATTCGTTGCGGACGTCGATTTCTCTCTTATCGAAGCGGCGCTCGGCGAATACAACGCTATAAATGGCGAAAACGCCCCGATGCAGCTAAGCCGCTCTGAATTCATGAAAAAAGAGACCGCGTTTAAAGCCGGTATTACCATACAGAAAGCCATATTCGATATATTGATCGACGAAAACCCCGAACTCTTCGAGCAGGCGCGTTCATTTTACTCCGATTATTATCTCGGAATCAATGGCTGCGGAGGCTTTTACGACGCAGCGGCGGCGGTCGAAGAAAAAATTTCGAACGGCGATTATTCTCAAATTTCAAGCGGCGGCCTTAAAATTTTTATCAACAGGCAGATCAACGACATAACTTACGCCGCGATGCAATTTACATCGCTTATAGCCAGGGACACCGAATTTATAAGAACCTCCAAATTAAGCTCGGCGGGAATCGTAAGTTTGGTCTCGAAATTTTTCGAATCAAAATCAGCCTCCACTAAGGCTATGGGCCGCTTCCTCTCGGCTCTTCTTCTTAAAAAAGGCCTCACTTACGAGCAGATAATCGATTATACCGACGGCGTCGCGGCCGCCGCAAATAAAGAAAGCGAAAAATTCAAAAAATATAAAACCGCCTATAAAAAACTCAAAGAACCCCGCTGGTATTCATTTATCCCGGGAACGGACTCTAAAGAAAAATGCGAATATATCGACGCATTCGTCGATTATCAAAAAGAAAAAAACGAAACCGAAATTAAAGACGCCGGACTTTCGGGTCCGGCTGCTGGCGCCTTCCGCGATGCCGAAAATAAAAGACTTTCAGCTTACCGTGAAGCGTATCTATCTTCAAAATTAAAACCGCTCGACTACATATCAAAAAAGGCCGCATGCGACGCCGCGTTTACAAACGCCGGAATCGTTAAAAGCTATATTAAGGGCAAAAGTCAAGCCGCGGCCTCAGGCAGCGTCAAACTTTCACGGGCGCTCGATTTAAAAGCCGCAGCCTTTATCGATAAAAATCTTAAAGCTCAAAAAATCGCGGCGGGCCGCGGCATTTCTTATAAACTGCTTAATCCGCTTAAAACTTTATACGAAAAACAACATATACTCCACGCCTCTTTAAATAACGCAGACATAAATAAAATCATAGCCGGTTTTAATGGAACCGCCAAAGATAACGCGGCGGGCGCGCCTGTAATCTTTTCACCCGAAGACCTCCAAAATAACCACGCATACGCTTCATACCTCGAAAATAAAGGCGCGGCGGGCAACCCGGCCGGCGTCACAACCGATATAAATAACGCGCTCAAATTAATGCAAAACTCCTATAAAAAATATATCGAAACCTTAAACGCCTGCGATATAAATGAAATCAGCGGCGAAGGCGTGCGCGCCGAACTCGATAAACTGCTTAAAAATTATATACGCCATAAGACGAATTACGAAAAATTATATTACAATTCAGGCGCGGACGCCCGCGACTGAAACCGTCAGCCGCTGCGAATCCGCTTAATTAAACCGCCGTATTCCATTAAAAAATAAATAGAGGTAAATATGGAACAGAAAAAAACGCCGTTTATAACGGTAACCGTTACGTGCCCGATATGCGCCGGCCAGTTTCCTTCCTACAAATTTAAGGCGGGGCTTTACGCCGTCTTAGATAAAGAAACCGACCAGCATCCTAAATCTTACAAATGGACCGATCCTGAATTCAGCTCGATCAATCCGCTGCATTATTCCATGTGGCGCTGCCCGAAATGTTTTTTTACCGATTTCAGCGAAAATTTCGAGAAAAAAACCGACTCAAAAATACTTGCTATGCGAAAACTTTACAAGCCCGCCGAAATTTTAGCAATACCGTTCATGTCCGAAATTTTAAGATACACCGATATAAATATTCCGTCCTTTGAAACTACCGTCAATTTATATCTGACGGCGGCATTTATCAACGAAATACCCACGCGTCCGGAAGATAAAAGTTATTTCAAACTTGCGCGCATATACCTTAGAATCGCATGGCTTTACCGCGAAAAATACGGCGCGGCGGACTCAGCCCTTGAATCGATCAGGCTTAAACAGATGTTTAAAAATTTCGATGAAATAGACGCTAATTACACAAAATTAGAAGGCAGCGTAACTAAACTGCTCTCGATCATTAAAAACAGGCTTCTTGAAATTTACGGCGGCGAGGTTCCGATGAATAACCCTTATTACGCCAATATATCCGGTTTTTTATCCGGCATTAAAAATATTCCGGCGAGCCTCGGTAAGATTAAAACCACGGCCGTTTTAGATCAACAGGGCAAGCTCAGCGGCGATTCGTCCGCCGCCGGAAACCATCCCTACTATAACTTTCCTTCATTTAACGATTTTTTAATGTCGCTTATGCCTCACTGGCCCGACCTGCCGCTAAATGAAAAAGCCGCTCTCGCCCTCGCCGTAAAAAATTACACTCTATCCTACACCAACGAAGACTTCTTCGACACTCCGGAAAAACGCCTGAACGCGGTCGATTTAATTGAAAATCTTTACGTGCGTCTCGACGATTACGACAGCGCCCTTAACTATATCACCGAAATATACCGCAGCGGAACTAAAGACCGCCAGGGACTTTACAATAAAATGAATTCAAAAAAATCCGACGGCACCTATCCCACTCAGAGCGAAAAAGACCGCATAGAATCTCAGATATCCCGTATCAACGCTACGCTTTCAAAGGCGTCCGATAAAAAGAAAGACCTCGAAGAAAAAAGATTAGCCGCGGCCCTGCCGAAAGTTACGGCCTTAATTAACCAGAACCCGCAGATAAGCGAATCCGAGCTCATATTAAAATTAAACGACATCGGACTTAGTGAATCCGTTTATAACGACCTAAAAGAAAAAAATATGCTCACGCTGAATTTAAGCGAAAGCGAAAACGAAATAAAAACCGACGATGAAACGGAAGCATCACCGGGCAAAGAAGATCAATCGATAGCTTAAAATAATAATCTTTAAAAAAAGGGTATTCAAAGCTGTTATTATATCAAATTGTTATTGAAAAATTTAGACGGATATGTTAGAATATCCGTACTACTTTAATCTAAAGGGGAATGAAGTTATGAAACCTGAAACAAAAGTTAAAAGCGCTCTGGATCATTTTATGAAAGCCTACGAAAAAAAAGACGTCAACGGCATTATAAATTTATTTTCCAATAAGCCGGGAGTAGTTTTTATCGGGACGGGCAGCGACGAAAAATGTCTCGGACTCGACAAGTTAAAAAACCAATTTGAACGCGATTTTATTCAATCCGAAAAAGTCCATGTAAGCCAGAAATGGGAAACAGTTTCAGTTTTAGGCCAGGTCGCCTGGCTTGCGGCAGAAGTCGATTTTAAAACGAAAATAAAAGGCAAAGCCAAAGAATTTTTGACCAGGCTCAGCGCCGTTCTCGAAAATCAAGACGAACAATGGCGTTTCATTCACATGCACATTTCGCTCCCGCCGAGCGAACAGAAGGCTGGAGAATCCTTTCCGACATGCGATCTTTATTAACCGGCATTGATTTTTATAGTTTAGCCATCTAGCAATCGGCGGACTCGATTAATTAAATAGACCCAAAAATATAATACCGCAAATCAAAGTAAATAAAAAGAGCGGAATGACATTGTTAAATAACGGCCGCTCTTTTTATTTTTTCCTTTCTTTCTTAATTATTTCAATTTCTTCTTTTTTTATTCTTCTTATAGTATTGCATATTCGCCGTTTCACTCCGGTGACCCCTGCAAGATAATATTTTTGATTCTTATTTTTCAACAATTACCATAAATAATAAAATTTAAACTCCGATATATTTCATAGGAATAGTTTATTTCAGCAAAACTATACCTGGCAAAGTTAGTATATATCCGGAGGTGATTTATGTTACTAACCCAAACGGCAGCAGCCTCACCGCCTAAAACGCAGCAGGCACGGCCGGAACCTTTTATGGCGGAAACCGCGGCAAAATACGAACGAAGTTTTTTAGACGTATTGAACAGGCAGATAGATATGTCTAAAAATAAAACCTATATGGCGGCGGACTCGAATGAACTCTTATCTAATAAATTCAGCAATTTCCAGCTCAGTCAGCTTAAATTCGATACGAGCGCCGGTAAAAACAATATTACGGTTAACCCCGGATCGTTTTTCGATAAATTCAACGACAATTCGGGACAGGAGCCTTTAGAAACGGAAACTAAAGAAACTCGAAATTCATGCGGCGAAGCGGCCGAAACCGTCCGCTCGGCCGAAAAAAACAAGACAACCGAAAAAACAAAGGCCGTTGAAAGTAAATCCGAAGCCGCCGAAGAAGAAAAAAATATCGATGAAACCGAAGAAGAAAAAAAAGCTAAAGAGATCCAGAAGTATCTTCAAGGCATTTTCGGCGAAAAATTAGATATTAAGATAAGCGTAAAAGCCGGAGGCGCGAATAACTCTGACGGCATTGAAATCCGGATTAAAGGGCTTAATGAAAGCGGCGGTAAAATAAATGCCAAAGATTTTTTAAATAAAATCGAAGCGATCTTAAAAAAACAATTTCCGCAGGTAAAACTTTCTAACTTCAATATCGAAATGATAAAAGTAGAAGCGCAGCCCGCCCTGCCGCCCGCCAAAAACATCGCTACGCTTCAAAGTTCGGGCGCACTCAATAACGCCGGCGGCGCCGGGGTTTTAAAAGCTCTTGAAAAGGGCGGCGGCAAAAACTCTGAAAACGGAAGCGGCAAAAGCGACGGCGGAAATTCGTCCGAAAAAGAAAACCAGCTTCTGCAGGGTTTATCGGGTGAATCGGCCACGCGGATAAACGCGGCGCAAAAAGACGGCGCGGCTCGCGCTGCGCAAAAATTCGACCAGGCTAAAATGCTCGAACAGATAAGGAGCCATCTGAATGAATCTAAATTCAGCTCATCGGGCGGCACTTATTCGCTTAAAATGGTAATGCGCCCGGAAGAACTCGGCCGCATTAATCTTGAATTAGTCATGAAAGACGGTCAGTTGAGCGCTAAATTCAAAACTGACAGCCCGGCGTCGGCCGAACTTTTAAACGCTTCGGTAGAACAATTAAAAGAAATGCTCAACGAAAAAGGCATTAAAGTCGTAAACGTCGAATTCGGTAATTACGAAAGAGACTTTGCCGGAGGTTCGGGCGGCGAACAAAGCGGATATCAAGACCGGAATAACCCTGACGGCGGAACCGGCGAAAAAAACGGCGGCGGCAAAAATTTCTTTGAAACCGCGAAAAATATCGACGGCCGTGAAACTTTCGAATTCGCCCAGATAGGCGGAGATAAAAATAAAAGCGTATTCATTTTAAATGAAAAAACGGTAAACGTGAGAGTATAAAACCCATAAGGAGGCCATTATGAACGCAGTTTCACTTTCGGATTACGCAGGCTCGAATATCGCGCAGGAATTAATGAATAAATACGCGAAAACCGAAACGCGGAAACCCACGAACGAGCTCGGAAAAGACGATTTTTTAAAATTGCTCCTCGCCGAGCTTAAATATCAGGACCCTACCAAGCCTATGGATAATAAAGAATTTATATCACAGCAGGCTAACTTTTCATCGTTAGAGCAAATGACGAATCTCAACAGCTCATTTTCTTCGTTTTTAAATTCGCAGACTTTAAACCAGCGTATGGGCGCGGTTAACTTCATAGGTAAAACCGTGGAAACATCAGTGGCCGTTAACGAAGCCGGCGATGAATTCTTAAAAGGCAAAATCAGCGCGGTTAAATTTTCGGGCGGCGAATCAATATTCACGATAGACGGCTACGACGTTAAAATGGAAGATATTACTTCAATAGCCGCTTAGGACGGTGTTTTATTATGACGACAGGCGTTAATTTAAACGGCGTCAATATTAACAATAACGGAATCCGCTTTGACGCATCCGTGCTCAAACCGATAGCGCCGCGAGAAGGCGCTTCGATAAGTCAGTCGCAGGGCGCGGGCGGTATTTTGAATCCGGCGTCTAAATCTTTCGGCGAAGTTTTCTCTGAAGTGCTGGCGCGCCAATCAAAATTAACCTTTTCGGCGCACGCGCAAAAAAGAATGACGAGCCGCTCGATAGTTCTTAGCGGAGGCGATTACTCGAGGCTCGATTCCGCTTATGCGAGATTATCGGAAAAAGGCGCGAAAGAAGCGCTTATAATGCTTGACGACAAAGCTTTTTTAGTGTCGGTTACCAACAGGACGGTTATAACCGCCATGGATAAAAACGAGGTCAGGCAGAGCGTATTCACCAATATAGACGGCGCAGTTATAGCATAAATGGCCGGCCCGACTTTAATTTACTAAGAAGGGGGCCCGTTGTCTTTCGCCGAATGACCGAAGCGAAAGACCAGCGCCGCAACATGAAGTGCTTGAAAAATAAAGGGAGGGTAAGTTCTTATGATGAGAACTTTTAATTCCAGCGTTTTAGGACTGCAATCCTACCAGACGCAGATGGATGTAATTTCAAATAACATAGCGAATGTAAACAACAACGGCTATAAAAAAAATAGAGTACTTTTCGAGGATGTGCTCAGCCAGACCATGTCGAACGGACAGTCGCCCACGGCTAACTACGGCGGCACCAATTCGATGCAGATCGGACTCGGCTCCAAGATCGGTTCCATAGACAGCATATTCACGCAAGGCACGATGCAGGGCACCGGGCGCGACATAGACATGGCCATACAGGGCGACGGTTTTTTTATGACGACCGACGGCAGCGGAGCGCAGTATTTCTCACGCTCCGGCGCCTTTGACATCGATTCTCAGCTTAACTTCGTCCACAGCGTTTCGAGCACGAAAGCTATGGGCTGGTTGGCCGTCGAAGATCCCGCAAGTAAAAATATGACCATAGACACAAGCAAGCCCGTGCAGGCGCTTAATTTTGAAAAATATCAAAAAATACCCGCCGCATCGACCACTTTCGTCGATTTCGCCTCAAACCTTCAAATGTCGGCGGCCGACAGAAATCTGCCGGCGGAAAGAACGCTGGCGTTTAAAGACGATCAGGGCGACACGCAGAATTTAACCGTTAAATTCAGCAAAGTAGATAAAAATAACTGGCTCTGGACTGCCTTTGACACCAATAACAGGCAGGTCGGCACCGGCTCGCTTAAAATTGACGACAACGGCAAAATCATCGAATCAAAAGGCGGTCCGATAGTTTACGATCCCGACGGCAGTACGGGCACGCCGGCGTCTTTAAGCCTTCAAAGCAACAACAGCGCAAATATCACGGGCGCGGTTATTAAGACCGCGGTAGCCCCTGCCGTAAATACCATAAAAACAGGCGTCCATTCGCTCAGCGTTACAAAAGCCGAAGCCTCTCCCGCCACCATTATAAGCGATAAAACTGGCGTTTCAAGGTTCAATACTCTCGGCGGCTTGGGCATTACCGATCCCGTCGATTTTAAAATATCCATCGACGCGGCGGCGGCCCCTCTTACTTTAAGCGGATTAAGCGCAACATCAACAATTTCAGACCTTATCAGCGCGATAAATAACCAGGCCGGCGGCGCGACGGCCGAAATGCAGGGCGACAGGCTCGTCGTAAAAAGAGCGCTCACCGGGCCTCAATATGACATAACTATAAGCGGAACGGCCGGCACTGCGCTTTTTGGAGCGGCCTCTACAAAAACGGCGGGAACGAACCAGTCGTTTAATATTACGGATTACTTTACGGCATCTGACGGCACTTCCAACACTATCGAATATAAAAACGTGAGCGGAGACATAACGATCGGCAAGAATGCGGACGGCAGCATAAATAACGGTGAAATAGTCATTGCCAGCTCCAGTCTGCAGCCGGGAAACGCCACCATCACAACGAGAAGCGCCCATAACGCCGGCCAGGTAACCGTGGACGCTCCGGCAGCCGGCGCAAACGCGGCCGTTTTTAAATTAGTGTCGGGCGGAACCGAATTAAGCGGAATTTCGGCCGCTTTAGTCCCGGGAACCATCCATAACGTATCGATGAATATATACGACAGCACGGGTTACAATCATAAAGTAAATATGAACTTCGAAAAAGCCGAAAATAATAAATGGGTTTATACTGCCGTTCTTGATTCGGCGAATCCTTTAGTGCAGGATTATTTCAAATCACACCCGATTTCAGGCTCCCAGCCTACGGCGGCCGAATTAAAAGAGGCGAGCGCTTCGATTACCGGCGCAACTAACAGCGGAGTTCTCGTATTCGATAAGGCCGGCAAAATCGATGCGGCAAAAACGGCGGAAGCAAACGGCACCGTGTCGCCCGAATTAGCTAAAGCCATATCTTTCACGCCGGTTAATGCTAATAAAATAGAATTCAAGCCAAATTTCAATTTAGTGACGCAGTACGACTCCGAGTTTTCAACCGCCGTAAAAGACTCTAACGGCTATGAAATGGGTAAAATGAACGGAGTTCTCGTTGACGAATCGGGCATAATAAAAGGGTCTTATTCAAACGGCCAGAAAATCGCCATTGCCCAGATCGGCCTTGCCAAATTCGTTAATAACGGCGGCTTAGTAAAAAAAGGCGACAATCTTTACTCGGAAGGCGCCAATTCAGGCAAAGCTCAAATAGGAACAACCGGAACGAACGGGCGCGGGACACTTCTATCGCAGAACCTCGAAATGTCGAATGTGGACCTGGCGGCCGAATTTACGGATATGATAATAAGCCAGAGAGGTTTTCAGGCTAACGCCAAATCGATCAATACGGCCGATCAGATGCTTCAGGAAATAATATCGCTCAAACGGTAACCCGTAAACGGAAAAACAATTTCGGCGAAATGAACTGACGCTTCGCAATTAATATCAGAGACGCTCTACGGGGCGTCTCCGATATTAAACTGCGATTATTTATTTTTATACGGACATTTTAGCCGTGCGATTGACAGTTACTGATATTTCTGTTAGAATTTGAATAGGAAAATATTGTGATTGGCGGTTTATGATTTAAATGATTAAATTAAAAAGAATCAAAGGCAGCGAGTTTCTTATTAACTCGGATATGATAATGACCGTAGAAGCCCATCCGGACACGGTAATAACCTTAAATGACCAGTCTAAATTTATCGTGGGCGACAGCGTAGATGAAGTATATGATAAAATAGTCCAGTTCAGGGCCGATATATTAAAGCGATACAGAAAAGATTACAAAAATAAAATATAAATAGATAAAAAACATTTAATTACTCTATATTTCTGACGATACTTAAAAATGAGTTATAATGTTAAATTATAATATTCTTAAAATGGTGCGTGAAAACAGTGTCCGAAGGTGAAAGCAGATTTCCGTTAAAATATATAATTGCCGGCGCGGGAATAATAGGATTAATAATACTGGCCGTAGCCGGATTTTTCGTTTATAACATGATTTCTAAAGCAAAGCCGGCGGCAAAAAAAGTGGAGCTCGAAAAAATAGAGTTCGAGGCCAAAGATAACGTCACTTTTGAAGAATTTACGATATTTTTAGTAGAAGGCGCAAGCAGCGGAGTAGTTAAATTCACCGTAAACGCCGAAGTCGCCAGTTCGAGAGTAAAGGAATTTTTAGAGCGCAAGAAACCGGCCGTAAGAGATGCCGTATCCAGAACGATTATGACCATGAAATTAGAAGAGGTTAAAAATAAATATTATAAATTAGAACTTCATGATATTATAAAAAAAGATTTAAACGAAATCGTAGATAAAAACGTTAAAGGAAACACGCCGGACGACAAAGGACAGATAACTCAAATGAACCTCGTCGTCAAAGTCAATGTTTTTGATTTTTCAGCCGTAGTTATCGATTAAAACCTCGAAGCGGAAACCGGTAAAACCGTTCAGAAACCAGCGGCGTATCTAACGATTGAATACAAAATAAAAAGTTGGTGTATATAAATGTCAGACGAAGAACGCAAACCTTCAAGTATGGTTATTAAATATCTCCTTATCGCGATAGCGTTTCTTGCGACCATGGTTTGTTCAGCGGTCGTTTCGATATTCGTATATAAAACTATAATGGAAAAAAAGAGCGAAACTTCGGTCGATCAGGAAATCATAACTAAAGACAGCATAACCTTTGACGAATTTACTATTTACCCGCTCAAAGAAAAAGGAATGATCAAATTCAAAATAAATGCCGAAGTAAACGATATTAAAGCCAAGGAATATCTCGATAAAAAAAAGCCGGCTATAAGAGATATCATTACCCGTTTGGTCATGCTGTTTCCGATCGAAGAAATAAAAAAAATATATCAAAGCGAAGAATTGCATAAATCGATACGCAAAGAATTAAATTTAATTATAGGCGATAACATTAAAGTCGAGTCATCTTTTCTCGGCGGACAGGTTAAAAAAAAGTTTTTAGTCGTTAAAGTCAACGTTTATGATTTTTCGGCGATAACCATGGAGTAAAAGCGGCAACGATAACTATTAAATGGCAAATTTTTTAATTTGAACGAAAGGCGGGTGGATCAAATGGCTGATAACAGCGTAATGTCACAAAATGAAATAGACGATTTACTAAACGCGCTTGCCGGCGGCGGATCGGATACGCCTCCTGCTCCCGCCCCGACAGCTCCGCCGCCCGCGGCGCAGCCCGCCCCCGCTCCACAGCCGGCCGCACAGGCCCCACAGCAGCAGCCGGGCGTAATGCTTAACCCGCC
>CAYTCW010000001.1:43624-48772 GCA_964436235.1 uncultured bacterium | reverse complement strand
CAGCAACAGCAATTCATGGGACCGCCTCCGCAAATGCAGCAATTTTTTCAAATGCCCATGCAGCCGGGCTTTATGGCTCCGCCTCAGGCGCCCGCTCCAGCTGCTGCTCCTGCTCCGGCCGCGCAGGTTATAACAAAGGGCAAAACGGAAAAAAGCGGCAAAAAAACCAAGCCGTACGACTTCAGAAGGCCCGACAAATTCGTTAAAGAACAGCTTAGAACCATAAACAAGATACACGAAAATTTTTCGCGTACGGTAACTACAAGTTTATCAACGATGCTTCGCACGATGGTTTCGGTCCAGGTTATATCGGTCGATCAGATCACCTACGAAGAATATATCCGCTCCGTTCCGAATCCTTCGGTTATATCGGTTTTTGACGTCGGCGGCGATCTGAAGGGAAACGCGGTTTTCGAAATAAATCCGAGTCTCGCCTTAGCCATGATAGACAGGCTTTTCGGCGGCACCGGCAAAGCGCTTTCAAAATCGAGATCATTGACGGCCATCGAAGAAAACGTCATCAAAAAAATCATCGCGCGCCTGCTTAACGATCTTACGGAGGCCTGGCAGCAATTCGTAAGCATCGAACCGAGGATCGAATTGATGGAATCAAATCCGCAGTTCACCCAGATAGCTCCGCCGACGGCGATGGTGCTTTTAATCACCTTCGAAGTGAGGGTCCATGATACCGAAGGGACTTCTAATATATGTTTTCCGCATATAGTTTTAGAGCCCATACTTGAAAAATTAAACGTCCAGTTTCTTTACTCATCAATCAATAAAATTGAAAGCGAAGGAAACGCGAGCAAACTCGAAGAATCTTTAAAAAAAGCTAAAATCCCGTTAGTCGTCGAATTGGGAAGATCTGAAATAACGGTCAACGAGTTTTTGGGATTAAATATAAACGATGTCATAATTTTAAGAAAGTCGACAAGCGACCTGCTTGACGTTCACGCTGGCGGAAGGCTTAAATTCAAGGGCAACCCGGGCCTTGTCGACAATAAACTGGCAGTAGCTATAGCACAGGTCGTACGTGAAAATGAAGAAGAGGTGGGATTATAAATGGCTGAAAACTTATTGACGCAGGATGAAATAGATGCCCTGTTAGGCGGCATTACTCAGCCGGTTTCAGATAAAGGGACCGAGGGCGGCGACGGGAGCGGCGGAAGCGGAAACGGCGGCGGCCCGCCTTTTAACGGTGTAAAAATACTTAATCCCGACGAAACTGAAATTTTCCGCAAATTTATAGACGACGTTTTTTGCGGCGGAAGCGAGGCCTTCACCTCCATAATTTCGGCCGTCACTAAAGTAAGTCTCATTGAAGTAAACGAAGATAAAAAAGAAAATATTTCAAGGCATTATAAAGATCAGGTAATGCATCAGTATTATCTTGATTTCGACAGCGCTATCAAAGGCCGCGGCGGAATTTTTATAAAACTTTCCGACACGCTCGCTTTCGGCGATATTTTACTCGGCGGCGACGGCACGGCCGGCGTCATAGACAATAAAACTCATTACGACAAGGCAATAGAAGAATTTTTCAAAAGGTTCAGCGAAATCTATTTAAAAAATAAACTTACCGCGCTTGCCGGCGAAATACCTTTCGAGGCAAATATTTCATTCGCCGGTTCAAGCGATTTTAAAGACGGTTACGATCCCGGCTTCGGCAGCGATTTAATATACGCCAAACTTAATTTTGAAATAAGCTTTAACGCGGATAAAAACAAACTCAATTTCGAGATGTTTATCTGCATGCCCGTAAGCGTTTCACAGGACATAATCTCACTGATAGGCACCGTAATGCTCCAGTCGAAACAGCCGGAAGCCGAATCCGTCGTATCGCCGAGCGCTTCTCAATCGCTTTTAATAACCAATCAGGACGAAATAGACGCGATTTTAAATCAGGTAACCTCACAGGCTGCCGCGCCGCAGCAGGCTGCGCCACCCCCGCAGCAGCAATTCACGCCGCCGCCTCAACAGCAGGCTCCGCCGCAGCAGCAACAGCAAATAGCCGCTCAGCAGCAGCAGCAGCCTCCTCAACAGCCGCAGCAACAGCAAACCGCTCCTTTGCAGCAGCAGATGGGTTATCCTCAGCAACAAATGGGTGGCTATCCGCCGCAACAACAGATGGGTGGTTATCCGCCGCAACAGCAGATGGGTGGTTACCCGCCGCAGCAGCAGATGGGTGGTTATCCACCGCAGCAGCAAATGAGTGGCTATCCGCCGCAGCAGCAAATGAGTGGCTATCCGCCGCAGCAGCAAATGGGTTATCCACCGCAACAAATGGGCGGTTACCCGCCGCAGCAGCAGAACGTTCAGGCCGCGAAATTTTCTTCGCTTAACTACGGCACGCCGGCGGGCGCCACTTCTAATATAGAACTTCTTCTCGACGTACCGCTCACGCTTACCGTCGAACTCGGCCGCACGCGTATGCTTATTAAAGAAATACTCGAATTAACCGCGGGTTCGATCATCGAATTAGATAAAATCGCCGGCGAATCCATCGACGTTTTAATTAATAATAAACTCGTAGCCAAAGGCGAAGTCGTGGTAATCGACGAAAACTTCGGAATACGAATAACCAACATCATAAGCCCGCATGAACGCCTCCAGAGCCTGAAACCTTAGCACGGCAATCCCGTATGAAAATAAGGGTATTATAGGCCGCCTCAGCTATATGATGTCACTATGTAATAATAAAACTATAAAACGGCGAAATAAATGAATGAACGACAGATCATAGAATCGAATAGGGCTTTTTTTAAAGGCGTCCGCGCGCCGTTCGTAAAAATACGGACGGCGTTCGCGGCCGCCGCCGCCTTTATTTTCGCCGCCGCGGTGGAGGCTTGCGCGCAAACCTACGAAAATATACTGCAATACAAAGAACCCGTATCTAATTTCAACTTCGATTTCACTTCGACCATTATTAAATTCATTCTCGCCACGGCAATTTGCATCGTGATAATACTTATAATGAAAAAATATATGACCGCCTCACATGGTTTTTCACCGGGCGATAACATTAAAGTATTGGATTACCAGATGATATCGGCCGACAAATATATCTACATCGTCGATATTTATTCAAAAATATTCGTTCTCGGAGTCTGCGGAGGCGGCATCAGTAAAATTTGCGAAATAAGCGATAAAGAAACGCTCGACAGTATTAAACTTAAAAGCGATAAAAACATAAAAGGTAAGATGTTTTCGCAATATCTTCAAAAATTCATGCCGGCTGATAAGACCGACACTAATTAAGCCGCATACCGCAAAAAAGCCGTAAAATAGCCGTAAAAAAACGATTGACAAATCAACCGTAATTTAGTAAAATCTCCGTATCTAAACAATACAGGTGTACATTCGGAGGTTAAGCTGATGCGGCTTTACATAACGTCGCCAATATCTTTTCTCGTTTTATCCGCTTTATTTTTCTTTTATTTATTCCAGCCGCATGCCGCCACGGCGCAATCCGGCTCTCCGGACGGCGCTAAAACACAGGGAAACCAGACGACTCCGCGCCGGACGCCAGAAACCTCTCCTGCGCCTTCGAACGCGCCGGTCCAGGTGCCCAAAATCAATTTCGGAATAACCCCTTCAAACACTCCAGAAGACATTTCAGTCGCGCTTCAAATAATTATATTGCTGACCGTGCTTTCGCTCGCTCCGTCGATATTAGTCATGGCGACTTCTTTCACGCGCATAGTAATAGTGCTTTCTTTCGTACGCAGGGCCCTTGCCACGCAGCAGCTGCCCTCCAATCAGATTATAATCGGCCTTTCGCTGATACTGACCTTTTTCGTCATGACCCCCACTTTTTCTAAAATCAACGAAACGAGCCTTCAGCCATACTTTAGCCGTAATATTAACCAGGTGGAAGCCATAGAAAAAGCTTCGGAAGCGCTTCGAGATTTCATGCTCAGACAGACGCAGGAAAGCGATTTAAGTTTATTCATAAAATTGGCCCGCGATAAAAAGTATGAAAAAAAATCCGAAGTGCCTTTTTATATAGTAATGCCGGCTTTCATACTTTCAGAAATGAAGATAGCCTTCGAGATGGGGCTGATCATATTCCTGCCGTTTTTAGTCATAGACATGGTCGTCGCCTCCGTACTCATGTCTATGGGCATGATGATGCTTCCGCCCGCAATGATATCGCTGCCTTTTAAAATTTTAATTTTCGTTCTGGCCGACGGCTGGCATTTAATTATCAAATCGCTTGTGGCGAGTTTCGCCTGACGGCTAAACGGACGCTGCAAAAAAAGGAGTTTAAAACCCTCGGGGATAAAGTAATGGATGAACGCACCGTTATAGAATTAATGACCAATATGATATACGTCACGCTTATAACTTCGGCGCCAATGATGCTCGCCGGACTTATAGTCGGCGTCGGAGTTTCAATAATACAAACCGCGTTTTCCATCCAGGAGCAGACGTTGAGCTTCGTGCCCAAAATCGTCGCTTTAAGCCTTGCCGGAATTTTTTTCGGTAACTGGATACTCAGGCTTCTCGTGGATTACAGCCGGGATATCTTCATAAATTACGCTAAATTAGTCGTTAAATAACGCGGAGTAAAATGTACATTCAAGTTTTCGAATACATAGAGACCTTTTTTCTGCTTTTAATAAGAATTTCGGGCATTTTCACTTCGGCACCCGTAATAGGCGCCGAAAGTATGCCGGCACAGGTTAGAATCATGAGCGCGCTCGCGCTTTCCATGCTGCTTCTGCCCACCGAGATTGCGATGCGCGGGCCCGTTCAAATTCCTCCTCAGACCTATATTTTCGGTCTTATAGTCGTAAAAGAAATTCTTTTAGGTCTCCTTCTCGGCTTCGTAGCGTCTTTCGTTATAGAAGGCGTCAAACTCGCCGGTGAAATGATGGGTATTCAAATAGGATTCGCGATGGTTTCGGTAATCGACCCCGAATCACAGCAGGAAGAATCCATTATGGGAAGTTTAAACTACCTCATTTTCACTCTGATATTCCTATTAATCAACGGCCATCATCTAATAATCGAGGCACTCAATCAGAGTTTAAGACTCGTGCCGCTCGGATTAATTAACTATAGCGGAAATTTCGTCTCAGAAATTTTTGACAGGGCGCCCGAATTTTTTACCATAGGCATAAAAATAGCGGCCCCGGTCGTAGT
>CAYTCW010000001.1:22528-43524 GCA_964436235.1 uncultured bacterium | reverse complement strand
CCGACCGGCCAGCGCACCGAAGAAGCCACGCCGCGCAGGCGCGAAAAAGCCCGCGAGGAAGGCCAGACCGCGAAATCCGCCGACCTGACCGGAATGGCGGTCGTATTGTTCTGCTTTGTAGTTATATATTACAGCGGCGGCTTTTCGCTCAAAACCGTCGGCGAATACCTCAAAACGATTTATTCAAACCCGCCGGTAAGTTTCGACGATGCGGCAATCAATAAAATGATAGTAGATTTCACTCTAACGACCTGGATAGCCATTTCACCGGTGGTAATAACGGCGTTTTTAACCGCGCTGGCTATAAGTTTTTATCAGGTCGGCTTCGTTTTTTCTCTCGAGCCCATGGCTCTTAATATATCGCGTTTCAATCCGGTAAACGGAATGTCTAAAATATTTTCAAAGGAACCGCTTTTCGAGCTTTTTAAATCCATATCCAAAGTGCTTGTAGTTATTTATTTCCCTTACAGTTTTTTCACTCAAAACATAAAATCATTCTCGCGCTTTATGGGGCTAGAAGTTTCGCAGATAATAGGAACCGCGGCGCCAATGCTTTTTGATATGTGCCTTAAAATTCTCATGGTATTATTAATTCTTGCCATAATAGATTATACTTACCAGTACTTCGAATTCGAAAAGAAAATAATGATGTCAAAATATGATATCAAACAGGAATACAAACAGGAAGAAGGCGACCCCTATTTAAAGCAGGAATTAAGACGGCGCGCCAGAAAAATAGCCACCGGCCAGATGATGCGGGAAGTTCCGAAAGCGAAAGTGATAGTAACCAACCCTACGCATATTTCGATAGCTATCGCCTACGACGAATCACAGGCGGGATCCGCTCCCGTTTTAACGGCTAAAGGCGCCGATTTTATGGCGATGAAAATAAGGGAACTGGCTAAAGAAAACGATATTCCTTTATACGAAGACAAACCATTAGCAAGACAATTATACGAAAAAGTCGGGGTGGGCGAAACCATTCCCGAAGAATTTTTCCAGGCTATTGCGATAGTTTTAGCCTTTGTTTACAAGCAAAAGGGAATGACTAGACAAAATGATATCGTTTAAAACGAAACAAATATCTATTTTTAATACGGAGTTAAAATGCCGACGTTTTTAAGCGTGCCTATGGCCGAAATTTTAAAAAGAGCGGACCTTCTCATCTCCATAGCTATCGTAGCCGTGGTTTTGATGATAATCGTGCCGCTGCCGGTATTTATCCTCGATTTATTTTTAGCCGCCAATATAACCATTTCCATAGTCATTATTTTAATATCGATGTATATTAAAAATTCTCTCGAATTTTCGATATTTCCATCGATGCTTTTAATTACGACTTTATTCCGCTTAGCTCTCAATATTTCGTCCACAAGACTCATACTGCTTTTAGGCGAAAGATTCGACGGACAGGTTATCAAAGCTTTCGGCAATTTCGTGGTCGGCGGAAACTATGTAGTCGGTATCATTATATTTTTAATAATAACCGTCATACAATTTATCGTAATCACGAAAGGTGCCGGGCGCGTCGCCGAAGTGGCCGCGCGCTTCACCTTAGACGCCATGCCCGGAAAACAGATGAGCATCGACGCCGATTTAAACGCCGGAGTCATTAACGACGAAGACGCGCGTAAAAGAAGGCGCGACCTGCAAAGGGAGGCCGATTTTTACGGCGCTATGGACGGCGCCTCGAAATTCGTTCAGGGAGACGCTATCGCCGGAATAGTAATCACCATAATAAATATAGTCGGCGGCATAGTAATAGGCGTCTTTCAGCATTCGCTCTCTATGGGCGAATCCGCAGCTATTTACACGCTTCTGACGGTCGGCGACGGATTGGTCAGCCAGGTTCCGGCTCTCTTAATATCCTCGGCCACAGGTATTATCGTAACGCGCGCCGCTTCGGAAACCAATCTCGGCGAAAATATCGCGGCGCAAATGTTCAACGATCCCCAAATTCTCGCCATCGCAGCGGGCGCTATGGGCGTTCTCGCAATGATGCCGGGACTGCCTAAACTTTCTTTTTTCACTATCGCCATAGTACTCGGCGCGGCGGCTTTTTTAATGAATATGAACCGCGCGCAAAAGCAGATAATGCAGCAGGAAAAGCAAAAAGAAGAAGAGGTCGAAAAACAAAGAAAACCTGAAAATGTAGCCTCATTGCTGATATCAGACCCGATAGAACTCGAAATAGGCTACGGCCTTATATCGCTGGTGTCAAAAAGCGAAGGCGGCCTTTTAGAACGAATACACATGACAAGAAAACAGATCGCCATCGAATTAGGCCTGATAGTGCCGCCCATAAGAATACGCGACAACATCCAGCTCGCGCCTAACGCCTATATTCTAAAAATAAAAGGCAATGAGGCCGGAAGCTACGAATTAATGCTCGACCATTACTTAGCTATGGGCGGCGGACAGGGAATTGAAATCCCCGGCATACAGACGATGGAACCGGCTTTCGGACTGCCGGCCACATGGATAACCGAATCACAACGCGAGCAGGCGGAATCGGCCGGTTATACAATCGCCGACGTTCCCTCCGTTTTAATAACTCACATACAGGAATTAATTAAAAGGCGCGCTCCCGAACTTCTCGGACGCCAGGAAGTACAGACTATAATTTCAACGGTGCGCGAGACTCACGCGGATTTAATCAACGAAGTTATAGGAGCTAACGCCGTAACTACGGCTGCTTTCCAGAAAATACTCCAGGCGCTTCTCGCGGAAAACGTTTCGATACGAAATATCTTATTAGTGCTCGAAGCGCTCGCCGAATGCGTTCCTAAATTCGCCGGCGATATCGATTTCATGATCGAACACGTAAGAACGGCTTTAAAGCACCAGATATCCAAACAGTACTTGAGCACGGACAATTATATTTCATCGATCACTTTAGACCCCGAGCTCGAAGAATTGTTGATAAACTCTCTCCAGCGCACTGAAAATGGCTCTAATTTCATCATCGATCCTCAGATCGCGCAGCAAATATTGCAGCACACCATCGATCAGATAAAAATAGCGCAATCGAGCGTTTCGAGTCCGGTAATACTCGTAACCCCCGGAATCAGGCCATTCTTCAAGCGTTTCATTGAAAAATACGCCCCGGATTTTCCAGTTCTTTCATATAATGAGATCGTAGTCGAAGTAAGAGCGGTAGGAATGATTTCACTTTAAGCCTTATAGCTGCAATAAAAATAAAAATTATTTGTTTATAAGTCTTTACAAATATTAAAAAACCGTTTATAATATTGTTGCTATGATTAACCGCGATCAAATAACCAACTTAAGAAAACTTTTTATTGAAAACCATCAGGCCGGACAATCAAAAGAATCGACAGCAAAGCCTTCAGAGGAATCGATCGAAAAAATTCCCGGCCAGATTCGCGGACTGCAGCAAAAAATCAATTCCGCCCGCAATGAACAGATATTCAAAACGGCCGCGCCTGAAGCGGCGCCGCGCACACGCTCGATAGCCGTCACCTCCGGAAAAGGCGGCGCGGGCAAAACGAATTTCGTGGCTAACCTCGCCATAGCATTTTCTAAAATGGGTAAAAAAGTATTGGTCCTCGACGCCGATCTCGGTCTGGCAAATATAGACGTCATTTACGGATTAAGACCTAAATACAACCTTTTTCACGTTATAACCGGCCAGAAAAAACTATCCGAAATTATTATACACGGCCCCGCCGGCGTCATGCTCGCCCCCGGCGGTTCAGGAATAGTCGAGTTAGCCAATATCAACGAAGGCGAAAGAAAACACTTTCTGGCGGAAATGGCCGAATTTGAAAATAAAGTCGATATCATATTAGTCGATACCTCGGCGGGCATAAATAAAAACGTTCTTTGCTTCTTAAAAGCCTGCAGCGAGATAATTTTTATCACGCTACCCGAGCCGCCCGCTATAGCCGATGCCTATGGTATAATCAAGGCCGCCTCGGCCGGAGAATCCGGGATGAAACAAAAACTTTATTTAGTTATAAACCGGGTATCCGGCGAAGTGGAAGCTCGTGACGTTTACGACAGATTATCTCTTGTAACGAGGAGATTTTTAAATATCGAAATTGAAAACATGGGCTATATTTTAGAAGATAAAGTCGTACCCTCCGCAGTAAAGGCCCAGAGCCCTTATATTTTAGCCAGCCCGAATTCCGGCGCGGCCGGCTGCATGCAAAACATAGCTCAAAAAATGCTTAATATCGATATCGACAAAACTTACGGCGGCTCGGCCGTCGATAAATTAAAAACGGGTTTCAAATCATTTTTTTATAGAATTGGTGAACTTTTTAATTGATAGGTGATCGTTAATGCCATTAACTAAATTTTACGTCGCTCAGAATTACTTCGAAGCGATAAAAAACGCAAAATCCGAGCTGGGCGAAGATTTTTTTATAGTCGCTCAGCGAAAAATAAAAGTCGGCGCCATCCTGGGTATTTTCGGCGGCCGCACAATGGTCGAGGTCGAAGTCCGTGTAGAAGACGAGCAGCCCGCGCCGCAGCAGCCCAGAAAAAGCTCGAGACAAAAAAAATCTCCGGCGCCGCTTGTAAGACAATCCGAGGATTTTATAGACCCGCGCGCCATCTACTCGAACTCACGGACGCAGGCTTCCCAGCCCGAGGTCCAGCAAATCGGAACTTATTCACAAACTCCCGATAACGCTCCGCAAAAGCAATCTTTTCAGCCGCGGCCGTCCGTATCGCCCCGCGACGAAGGAACCGACCGCATACTCGATATGATGCGCACCATGCAGCAGCAGCTTGACTCGCTCAACCATCAGATTTCGAAACAGCCCCAGCAGCAGCAAATAATAATTTCTCCGCCCGCGCCCGGCACGCCCGCTTCAGCCAACGGCGCGCATTATCCGCCGAACCTTCAACGCGTTTACGATCTGCTTTACCGCGCGGAATTCTGCGAACCCCTCATAAATAAAATAATGCTCGACATACAAACCATTCCTGAATCCAGCAAGGAAGACTGGGAAATTTTAAAGGAGCATCTGCGTAAAAAACTTATCAGCCTTTGCAAAACGGCCCCTCAGATATCGCTCAACGACGAGCCCGAAAATTCCCAGCCGCAGGGAACTCCCGTAGTCAAAATGCCCAAACTCGTCGCGTTCGTCGGAACCACCGGCGTCGGAAAAACCACCACGCTCGCTAAG
Source organism: uncultured bacterium (assembly GCA_964436235.1). Lineage (GTDB taxonomy): Bacteria > Muiribacteriota > UBA9980 > UBA9980 > UBA9980 > UBA9980. The sequence continues at coordinate 38,365 of CAYTCW010000001.1, read as the reverse complement.
ATCGCCACCAATTTAGTGCTGAAAGCCAAAAAAAAGGCCATGCTTTTAACTATCGATACCTACAGAGTGGCCGCGACCTATCAAATAGCGACCTACGCCGATATTATAGGCGTGCCTTACGAAATAATATACAAAGAATCCGATTTTCTTCCCTGCATCATGAAATACCAGGACGTTGACGTAATTCTCATCGACACGGCGGGCAGGAGCCAGCGCAACAACCTCGAAGTGCTCGAACTGCGTAAATTTTTATATCCGGGCAACAATATCGACATCGAAATATTTCTCGTTATAAGCTCGACTATCAAATACCGCGACATGCAGGACATAATTAAAAATTTCGGAAAGGTCAACTTCAATAAAATCATTTTTACCAAAACGGACGAAACCACCACGTGGGGCCCCATATTAAGTTTAGCTTCAGAAGCTGATAAACCTATAATTTATATAAGCAACGGGCAGAACGTGCCCGACGACATAATGCCCGCCGAAGCTAATTACGTCGTCAAAAAAATAATCGATAGTGAGGAATTAATATAATATATGATTTCCGCCGTCAATAATATTTTTTTCATTTACCGTAATTCAATACAACGGCTTTTTGCGCCCGCTCTTATAGTCCTTTCGGCGCTGCTGTTAGTTTCGGCCGCGCTTTTCCCCGCCGAAGCCGCTTCCGCTGCGCGCATGCTCCCGGTTCTAGGCGAAGTTAAAGACCTTTCCGGCCGTCCGGTCGGCGGCGCGCGCGTTTCATTGATAAACGAAGGCGGCGAAGACGGCGGTTCTTCCGATATAACTTATACCGACGAAAAAGGCGTCTTTCATTTTATAAATAAAACGGAAGGCATTTATTCATGCGCCGTCCACAAAGAAGGTTTTCTCTCCTGCCAGGACACTTTTCATCACACGGCCGCCGAAAGGCGCGTTGTTAAAATATCGCTGACTAAAAGCGATTCTTACGAACCCGAAGTTATATATTTAGCTAAAAATACGGGCAATCTATATGGAAGCGTCATTTGCGACGCGACCGACGAGCCCGTCGGCGACGCGGTCGTTTCGATCGGCGAAAAATTCGTTCAAACCAATGAACAGGGCGGCTTCAAACTTGAAAATATCGGCGTCGGAGCTAAAATTATTAAAATCCAGAAAAACGGATATGAAAAACTCGAAAAAGAAATAATCGTAACCATCAAAACTCAAAATATGGTCGCGCGACTGAATAAAATCGTCAAATACGCCACCATAGCCGGAAGAATCAGAATAAGAGGCAGAAGCGAAAGCGACTGTCCGCCCGTAAAAATTTATCTTGCCGGCAAAACCGCCGTCGCCGACTACAAAGGCTCATTCAGATTCGAAAATATCAGCGCAGGCAGCTATCCTATAATTTTAATCTATAATAAAAAGGAAGTTTATAACGATATTATTAAAGTGGAAAACGGAATAACCGCTTACGAAATTCTGCTCGAACGATTATAAATAGAAGGAAGGTATGAAATGAAAATTTTTGTTTTAGATACCAATGTTTTAGTCCACGACCCGCGCTCGATCTTCAAATTCCAGGATAACGAGGTCGTAATACCCATAATGGTTCTCGAAGAACTCGACTCATTAAAAACCAGACAGGACGGCGCAGGCCAGGATGCCCGCGTCGCGATGAGATTCCTCGATGAAATAAAAAACAAAGGCGAAATATTCGACGGGGTAAAAGTCAACGACGACGGCGGAAAACTTCGCATAGAACTCAAATATCACGACTGCAAAACAATGCCGGTATCCTTCGATCCGACAAAGGCCGATAATAAAATTTTATCGGTAGCTTCCGGACTTAAAAATTCTAAAGAAGCCGGGGGACCCGTAATAATGGTAAGCAAAGATATCAACGTGAGAGTCAAAGCCGAATCGCTCGGGATCAAAGCCGAAGATTACGAATCCGACAAAGTTGACGTGCACGAACTTTTCAGAGGCTTCGACGTAGTTTACGTATCGAAGGAAACCATCGAAACCTTTTACCGCGAAGGCCGCCTTCAACTGCCCGATAAGCAGTTCTACCCCAACCAGTGCGTGCTTCTTAAAGTCGAAAGCACCGGGCAATCGGCGCTTTGCAAATTTTATCAGCCATTCGACCAGCTCATACCGCTTTATCACATAGGCGCAAAACCCTGGGGTTTGAGCGCGCGCAATCTCGAACAGCGCTTCGCACTCGAACTGCTTTTATCCGACGAAATCAAGCTCGTATCGCTTGTCGGAAAAGCCGGCACAGGCAAAACTCTTCTCGCTCTGGCGGCCGGCCTTCAAAAAGTGGTCGAAGAAAGAATATATTCAAAACTCCTTGTGGCAAGGCCGATCGTGCCAATGGGCAAAGACATCGGCTTCCTTCCGGGCGGAAAAATAGATAAACTCGAAAACTGGATGCATCCGATCACCGACAATCTAGACTTTTTATCGGCCGCCGGCGGCAAAGACAATTATAAATATTTCATCGACCAGGGCCTTATCGAGGTTGAAGCGCTCACCTTTATCAGAGGCCGCTCGATGCCTAATATATACTTTATAATCGACGAAGCCCAGAATCTCACCCAGCACGAAGTTAAAACCATCATCACGCGCGCGGGCGAAGGTTCTAAAATAATATTGACCGGCGATCCCTACCAGATCGACAACCACTATCTCGACGAATCGTCCAACGGCCTTTCGATAGTTTCGGAAAAGTTTAAAAAAGAAAATATCGCAGGCCATATCACTCTCACAAAAGGCGAACGCAGCATATTAGCCACGCGCGCCGCCGAACTGCTGTAAAACTAAAATTATCATAACCGTCCGGCGCGGCCGCAGGCTGCGCCGGACATAATTATCAAAAAAAGACGGGCTTCTGCCTGTCTTTTTAGCAAAATAGGTAAATATAAAAACGATAATATATGAAAAAGATATTATTCCCTCTTATAATAGCGTTATTCATTATTTTTTCATCTGCGCGGCTTCAAATAATGCCTGTCACCGGCGCGCTTGCCTCAGCTACCGAAGAGCAAAAATACGATTCCATGCAGTGGTATTTCAAGGCGCGCTATCTCTACGAACAGCGCAAAGATTTCGACGGCGCCAAAAAAGCCATATTGAAAGCATGCGAATTAGATTTTGATAACGCCGAAGCTTTCGCTTATATGTATGTTTTAGCCGATACCATAAAACTTTCGATACCCAACGATTTCAAATTAAAAATCCCCGAATACGAAGGCAAATCCGGTGGAGCGCGACGCTGGTATATTAACGGCGTCGAGGCATTCAACCGCCGCGATTATACCGGTGCGCTTTTTTGCTTCGAACAGGCCTTAAAAGACGACATAACCAACCAGCAGGTTTCGTATATGCTCAACGCCGCAAAAAGAGAGATAACGCTGTCGAAATTCAGAGAGAGAATAGAATATCGTATCATAGGAGCATCGCGCGTAAAGAAAGACGAAGATGACGAAAAAAGCCCGGACGGCGGCGAAACTGACGCTAAAGAAGCCGAAAAAACGGTAAAAAAAGACGGCCCCGAATTAAAAACGGCCCCGGAACCGATCCCCGATATATCAGACAGTTACAAAAATAAATATTTATCCATCAAAGCCGCCAAATTGTTATTAGAAGCCGGCAACAAAATCTACGATCCAAAAAAATTCAGCGAATGGCTCGGTTTTGCACGCTATATTTACAGCGTCAATAAAGATCCGCAAAACGCATTATTAGCCATTGACGCGGCTTTATTGTTTTACGAATCCAACGAAACCGCTTTAAAATTAAAAAATGAAATAGCCGAGTTGGTCAAAGCCGACGAAATAGCCGAAAAAGACCGGCTGCGGCGCGAAGCGGAAGCGGTCGAAAAGGCCCGGCTTTCAAGAATCGAACAGGAAAAAAATAAGCGATCGGTCGCGGTATCCGAAATAGTTATCGCCGATAAACCACTGCCCGACGCAAAAAAAGAAATCAAAATAACCGGAGATTTTACCGGCGAAGACTTTATTATCGATACCGTTGAAACGGATATCGGAGAAAAAGAGTTGAATATACCTTCTAACAAGCCGGTCGCCATGCCGGTTAATGAAATAACGCTCGCAAACGACGAAAAACCCTCGGTCGAACGCAAAAAATTAATCGAAGAAACTAAACGCTATGTAATCCGCCATTCCAAACTCGCCAGCGTAAAATACAGCCAGGGCAAATTACATGAAGCGCTTTTAGAATACGAAAAGATTTACGAAAAGATTCTTCAAATCGACGCTAATGACGTTAAATCGCTTTATAACCTCGTTCTGCTTTATAAAAAGATGGGAGAGCAGCGTAACGCCCAGCAAACCTTTATACGGCTTGTAAACGCCATTAACGAAACCTCGGCAAAATACTCCGGATCCAAAAATATTCAAAAAATATATCAGTTCGTTGACTGCACCGTTAAAGCGTCGATAATAAACGCGGCCGTGCTCGCCTACAATCAGAAAAGCTACTATCCTATGAACCGCTCGAATTTCGACCTGTCTAAATTAAAAGAAAAAAAATACCTTCTCATCGATGAAGGCGAAGACCGCGAAATAATGCTGTCGTTAGTCGCCGATAGTTTCAGCAATCAAACTTACCGCACTTATAAATTTATGATAAACGGACACAACTGTAAAGCCGGAGGCAAGTACTCGATCGGCGCCGGCGGAGTCGTTTCATGCAGCGTCCACGGCGACAGCGTTATAATACTCAGCGGACAGCAGCTCGACAAGGTAAGCTACGATAAGTAAGGCCGGATTTTTTTCTTTCATTTTCTTTTATTTTATTTTTCTTTTAAAGACGCTTCTATTTTTTTTATGAGCGTTCCGGCTTTTTGCGCCCATTCGCTGCCCGGCTCTTTTTCGAGGCACTTTCTAAAATAGCGTTCAGAGTTTTTCATATCTTTGAGTTCAAAATAAGACAGGCCGAGATTAAAGTATGCTTTTATATAGTTTTTATCTATTTTAACGGCCTTTTTAAATAATTTAACCGCCTCTTCATGACGTTTTTGAAGTGAGAGCATTATGGCGTAGTCGGTAAGCGCTATCGGATTTTCAGGCGATATTTCGACTATTTTTTCAAACATTTCAAGGCCTTTTTTTCCGTCATCGAGTTCAAAATAAACTTTACCCAGATAATAATAGGCATTTATAAAATCAGGGCAGTACGAGATAGCTTTTTTCATTACATTTTCGCAATCGATAAACTGTCTGCGCATGTAATAAATTGTGCCGAGATTATAATAAGCCTTGTAAAATGACGGATCTACTTTAATTACTTTTTTGAATTCCTCGATAGCCTTATCGTACTTAGCTTCCTGCACGTAAAGACTTCCCGAATTCATAAGAGCTTCCGCCGATTTCGGATTTAATTTCATTGCGCTTTCAAAGTAATAACGGGCATTTGTCTTATTTCCAACATTCAAATACGCTATTCCAAGATTAAAATGCGTGCTGTAATCCGACGAATCGATATTGAGCAATTTTTTCCAGGTGCTGATTGAATCGTAAAAACGACCTGTCAGACCATATATCAAACCTAAATTATTAAGCGCTTTTTTATTATCCGGCTCGATTTCAAGAGTTTTTAAATAAGAGTCGACGGATTTAACGTAGTTATTCATTTTAGCGTAAACAAGTCCTATATTATTAATAACTTCAGTGCACTTGCCGTCCATTTTATATGAATTAAGATAACATTCGAGAGCCTTTTTAAGGTTATTTTTCTTTTCGTAAAGCACGCCGAGATTATTAAAAAGCTGAGCGGAACCCTTTCCTGTTTTAACGACTTTTGAATACATGAATATAGCCGCGTCGATGAACCCTTTTTCAGAATATGCGATTCCAAGGTTATAGTAGGCGTCGAGCTCGAAAGGTTTAAGCCTGACTACTTCATTCCAGCATTTAATAGCGTCTTCGTAGTTATTAGTTCTGGCATAAAGTACGCCAAGGTTATTTAAAATATTAGTGTTGCGTGGCTCGATGGTTTTGGCCTTGCACAGGTAATCAATTGCAAGCTCCGTTTTTTCGATCGATGCGTAAATGTTTGAAACGGAAATAAGCACCGGCACTAACTTAGGATTGATAGCAAGCGCCGTAAGATACATTTTAAGCGAATAATCGGTATTATTGAGCTTGAGATAAGCCACTCCGAGGCCGGCAAATGCGTCAACGCAGTAAGGATCGATCTCGATGGATTTTTTAAAGCAATCGATGGCGCTTTCAAAAAAACCATATTCGATGTAAAGCATTCCCATGCCGTGATGATAAGAAGGCTTGCCTGATATAAGCCTGTTTTTGTCGCGATACATAGCGATAGCTTCTTCACAGCTTATTTCGGGCTTCCCGCCTTTCTGGCGGCCGGCGACGAATTTAGAAAAGCTCTTTACCGGGCGCATCCCTTTATTCATGGCGTTGGCGGTAGTTTTTAGCTGTATGATCTCGCCGCCTGTCTTTAAATCGACCGGCTGGTCATCATCTTTTAAAAAATTCCGCTGAAACGACACCTGAATAACATTGTCGTTATTCATAATCAATCCTTTTACTTTTAAAATGCCTTTATTTTAGTAGGTTTCCTTTTCGATCTTATACTTTTCAATTTTAAGATAGAGAGTTTTACGGTCGATCTTTAAAGAACGGGCCGTTTTAGAAAGGTTCCAGTCAAGTATTTTAAGCGCCCTGGCTATATGGGCCCTTTCAACCTCTTCAAGCGGCGCGAGAGGCGCTATATTTAAAGTGTCCGCACCTGAAACGGGCCGTTGAGATGGCACGCCGTTATTAATATCATCAGCGGCCGGAGCGCCGTCAACAACGGCGGCGGCCTTAGCGGCGGCCGGCTTAGCCGCCGCGGAGGAGGCCGTATTAAATTCCTCCATCAAATCAGGCGTTATCATATCTTTAGTAATTAATTCATCGTCATTTAAAACGATAATTCTTTCCATAGTATTTTCAAGCTGTCTGATATTGCCCGGCCAATCATAATTAAAAAACAATTTAAGCACTTCGTCTGAAACTTTTCTAAACTTTTTATTATTCTCTGAATTAAATTTAGCAATAAAATGATTAATCAGCAAGGGTATATCTTCTTTTCTTTCACGAAGCGAAGGAATATAGATGGGAATTACATTCAGCCTGTAATATAGATCTTCACGAAATTTGCCCGCCTTGACTTTTTCGGCTAAGTTAGCGTTTGTAGCGCATATTATACGAACGTCAACCTTTACGGAAGTTACCCCGCCGACGCGCATAAATTCTTTTTCCTGAAGGACTCTCAATAATTTAACCTGTATTTCAGGAACTATATCGCCGATTTCATCTAAAAAAATAGTGCCGCCTTCGGCGCTTTCAAATTTACCCGCTTTTTTAGCGAGCGCCCCCGTAAAGGCGCCCTTTTCATATCCGAACAGCTCGGATTCAAGAAGCGATTCCGGAAGGGCCGCGCAGTTGAGTTTAATATAGGGCTTGTTAACGCGCTGGCCGCTGTAATGAATGGCGCTGGCCGTAAGTTCCTTTCCGGTGCCTGACTCGCCGTAAATTATAACAGTAGCGGCAGACGAGGACACCTTTTCAATAAGCTCGTACATAGCCTGCATTTTCTTTGATTTGCCTATTATATTACTCAGCCTGTATTTGCCCTTCAATTCGGTCTTGAGTTTCTCGTTTTCAATTACCAGATCGAGCTTTTCGCTCATTTTTTCGATCATTACCTGTATCTCGTCAAACGAGAAAGGTTTGGTTATATAATCAAAAGCTCCCTTTTTCATGGCATCTACGGCGGTTTCGACGCTTCCGTAAGCGGTCATTACAAGAATCGCCGCCGCGGGCTTCCTGTCGAGAACGCGGCTTAAAAGCTGCATACCAGACATGCCCGGCAGGCGCAGGTCGGTGATTATTATATGCGCCTCACGTTCTTCAAAAAGTTTTAAAGCTTCTTCCGCGCTCGCTGCGCCGCGAACGTCGAAACCGAGAGCGGCTAACGGCTCACACAGGCCGTTACGCATTATATCTTCGTCATCGACGACTAATATTGAATAAGCAGTCGGTTTAATCATTGCTTCGATTTACTCCCGCCATTAAAAACTATAGTAAGTATAGCATTTTTATTTTTAATCAGGTAAGTCGAGTTCGAATATAGCTCCATATTTTTTACTAACGGCGCTAAATTTTTTGGAATCGATCAAGCGGACCGTGCCCGAGTGGGCCTCTACAATTTTTTGAACTATAGCTAAGCCGAGTCCGGTTCCTTTAGAACGGCTCGTAAAAAAAGGACGAAAAATTTTATCTTTTATATCCTCGGGCACGCCGGGCCCGTTATCGCAAAAATAAATATATAAACGCGCATTTGCCTCGTCGCGGGCAAATACGATATCGATCTGGCAGCCGGCCGTTTCCGAACTATCGGAATTATAAGCATTAAGCGAGTTGAGCGCGAGGTTTAAAAATACCTGTTTAATTTTTTCAGCGTCGCAGTTAAACATTATTTTTTCGTTAACGGCTAAAGGCTCCGCTACGGACAAATCCGAATTTGCCGCCGGATGGGCAGCCTTATAAAAATTGCATTTAACGCCGCGGCCGGCAGATAATAAATGCGCGTCGTTATTAACCGCGGTTATGGATTCGTTAATGAGAAATAACGCATCATAACGGGCCTTAGCTATAATTTCTTCACGCGAATAGTTAAGAAGGCTCGATACTATCTTGCCAATACGGCCGACGGCCTCGATTATCTGATTAAGCCACTTTCGGCGGCTGTCGTTTTCATCGAAACCGGCCGCGAGCGAAGTGGCAAAAAGCGAAATCCCGCCGAGCGGATTTCTGATTTCATGCGCGATACCTGCCGCCACTTCACCTATCGAAGCGAGGCGTTCCATGCGCGCCGCAATTTTTTCAAGTTCGTTTAATTTAATATAATTTTTTTGTGCCTTTATCATCGATAATAAAATATTAGAAGCAGCCGACATAAATTCATTCATTTCGGGCCCGCTTTCATCTAATATAAAGCCGCAGCCCGCTTCCGGCCCGCCGTCAGAATCTATAAAAAGCATATAACCGCACGACTTCCCATGAAAGTTGACCGGCTTGACGCTTATTTCAAAATTATCAGCCGCGCCGCCGGTCAATTTAACGAATTGAGATCTGAAATCGTCGAGCGCGCGATTAAAAATACTTACCTGTGAAAGTTTTATTATATTTTCGGAATCATTGTCTCCGCGGACTCCGTAATTACGGTCGGCCGACCAGAAATCCATATTTATCGAGCTTAAAAGACAGGATATGGAATTCGAGATATCGATATCGAGCGAAGAGTAAATTTTAAGTTTTTTATCGTCGTTGTCGTAAACAACTAAAACACTCGAATGTATTTTCATATAGCGTGAAATTTCTTCGAGGGTTTTTTTAATGGAGCGTTCGAAATCGCTTAATTCGAATAAATTGCCGCTCGCGGCGGCTAAACTGTATATTATCGAAAGGCTTCTAACCTTATTTTCCATAGTCGCCGTATTTAAAAAATTACCGTAAAAATCGCCGAGATAGTTAGTTAAAATAAGCGTGGTAAGCTGGTCGTTATAGGTAAAATCAACTCCGCCGGAGCTATTATGCGATAATTTATTAATCAGGACGAGGCCGCCCGAACTTTGCTTAAAATTCATAACCGGCGCCGCTAAATAATTATTAACCATGCGGTCGCGTCCCTGGCGCGACCTGTTTTTCGAATCGGAAGCGCCGGGAACATTTTCGTTTGCCGCCGAAATAACGCTCATGCCGTTTACGGCCTGTTTAATTAATTTAATCGATTTTTCCCGATAATTAAATAACATTTTTTCGCCGCCGCTTTGATAAATGGTTTTTTCGGCCACGATTCTGTAAGTTATATTCTTTTTATCGAACCACAAGATCGAACAGAACTCACAGGGGCATGAAATAAATAAAAGCTCGGATATTATGCCGACGTAGGAAGCGAAAGTAAGCCTGCTTAAAGCCACATTAGGCCTGCTGAATTTATCGAAGTGCGAACCGTCGCTGTAATCATGCTTAGTTATTTCGTAATTATGAGTTTTAATAAGGCCGTTAATAATGGCAAGAACGCAGCATTTTTCAAATAGAGAAATAAGCCTGAGCGTATCGGCGGCTTTTTTTTCTCCGGGCGGCGTTTCATAAAATATTTCCAGAACGCAGAGCATGCGCCCGCAGAAATGAAAAGGCGCTATAAGCATATAGTTATATTCGCCATAGCGTTCATTTTTGAAAGCGCCGTCTTTAATTTCGGCGAAAATAGGAGCTTTCTGGTTTAAATAAAAATCAGGAACGCTTTTTTTCTTTTCAAAAGCTCCGTTGCTCTTCTGGATATATTTGACCCCGCCGGTTTGTTCGTCTATGTGGATCAATGCGGCAAAAGCCCCGCCGGTAAGCACGAGCGCTTCATTTAAAATAGTACGGTTAAGAGTGAATATGTCCATTTGAATGGAAAAAACCTTGAGCAGCTCAAAAACTATAAGTTGAGGAGAAAGCGAACGGATATCAGCCGCGCTCGCTTTTATCTGCGGCAGGTTGTAATTATCGTCTATAGGATCTTCGACCGGAATGGATTTCAGATTATTTGCGGACATGGCAATAAATAATACCTTACTTTAACTTTCGCGCTTATTATTTTCTTTTGGTTGATTCGCCTATCGACCTGGTAAGAATTATCGGCGGCGCGGAATTAGCCCCGCTCAAAAGCACTTTACGCTGGCCGTAATACATGGATATACCTTCATCGAGAGGCCTGTATAACTGAAAAGTGAAGCCAGAAGTTCTTTTACAATTTTTGAGCTTTACGGTAATGCTGTCGAACGGCTTTTGAGAGCTGTATTCAAAACCGCTTTTTTCAAGGCCGCCAAGGCTGCCTATCTCAATAGGCACGGCCTCCTGAGAAACAGCACCATCAATTTCTGCGCCGGCGACCTGAAAACGAAAATCTGCCCCGTGATCGAGAGTTTTCGCCGTAACCACCGATTTAAATTCGATCTTCAAATCAACGTTAAAAAGCTGTGTTTCGTTAGTAGAAGCAGCCGTGACGGCCGTTTTAGTAAAAGAAAAAGCCGCACTGGCGTCCTGGGAAATATCATAATAATTATCGGGGGCAAAGCCTATCGTATCGATAATCAAAGACATTTTTCTTTTTTGTTTGCCGTCAATGGGTATAAAGCAAACGACCTCGGTGACTTCGCCGAAATTAATCGAAAAATCCGTGTTCCAGGGCGTTTTGGGAATCTTAGTTAAATATTTCGGGTATAAGTGCCGTATTTCGGTAGGATAGAAGCCCTGATCGGCATAAAATCTGCGGCAGGCATCTTTAACCTGGTCGAGCATTATTTTAGTTTTGGTGATTCTGGCGTCTTCTAAAGTTCCTACGTAATACATAAGAACGAATATTGTGAGAATTCCTATTACCGCTATGGCTATAACCATTTCAATAATCGAAAAAGCCTTCTTAAAAGCAAAATCAGTATATGCGTCTTTTTTGATATTATATGCGTTTTTCATATTTATCTCCTATCGTATAACAAATTATATCAAACATAGGAAATAAAGTCAAATCCATTTATTTAAAACCCTGACGATCAGGGCTGAAAAACGCTTATATCTTCGATAGCGAGTTTATCTTTAATTTCGTTATATATTTGCGATATATCGACTTTTTTTTCTTTCTTTCCTCTTTTAATGATTTGTTTGATAAAATCATCCGTGTATGAAATGCCGTACGAATTAAATATTTCTTCGATTAATTCAGTGTAATCAGGCTTGTATTTATAAATATCGGGATAAAAATAAAAAAAACCGTCATGATACTCTACCGGATTATATTCGATCAAAACTTTAGTTCCCGTTTTAACCCTGGCGTAAAGATCGAGCATATCTTCGATCGAAAGTCCGATGCAGCCTGAAGAGCATGCGTGACCGAGCGTTTCGGGATTAGTGGTAGCATGGATTATCTGGCCGGTGACAACGCCGTTAATTTCAAGCTCGAGCCCTTTGATTTTATCATATGGAATTTTTATCCGCTTGACTATTTTACCATTAAAACTGCTGCGAATATTTGAATATCGAATTATTTCGCCCTTCTGCTCTCCCGAGGAATATCTGAAATAAGAAGTCTTAAATTTTTTAGTCACGGAGCCTACGCCCGTAATCGTTTTAGTGGCGAGTTTGCCCACCCTGATTTTATATTTTTTTTCGCACTCGCCGCCTGATATCAATTTTAAAGTAAAAGAAGGAATATTGATATAAATTTCATACTCCCTGTCATCATCAGCGGAATCATTCTGAAGCGAATTATCGACGCTGCCCGAAACGCTGTCGCCGTCTGATTCCGAGGCATCTTCGATCGCTTCTTCAAAGTCTATCGAAGCATGCGAATACGGCGGCGGCGCGGCTGAAACCATTAGAATGGAAACGCTTATAAACACTAAAAATATTATAGGAACCTTAAAAATAAAAGATTGATGTAAGCATAATTTAAAATTTATTTTTTGCATAATAAATTTTATCGGCAAAAAAATTAAAAATATAATTATTCTTTTGTAAGCGTATGCATCAATTCACGAACTTTGCGATATACTTCGGAATCGCGCGAAACCATCGACGAGACTTTCTCGAAATTCTGATAAGCGGATTTTCTATTGTTCTTTTTAAGATCGATAAGGCCTAATTGATAATAATAGGAAGGATCGGCGGCATTCAAACCTGCGGCGCGGCCTATATATTCGCGGGCCTTGTCTAAAGAACCGTTTTTATGATAAAGCACGCCTATATTGTAGAAGATCCCGGCTTCGAACGGGTTGAGTTTCGAAGCCGCCAGGTAAAGTTTAAGCGCCTCCTCGTCGTTTCCGAGCTCGGAATAAACGGTAGCCAGATTGTTATATGCTTCTACGTAAGATTTATCGTATGAAATGGCCTTTTTAAAACATTTGACCGCCTCGTCAAAATGGCCTTTAGCCTTGAGCATAACGCCTTTATTGTTATTAGCTACGGGCGATTCCGGCGCGCGGGACAGCGCCTCGTTATAAAAAGCCAGCGCGCGGTCGTAAATGCCGATATAAGCATAGTAATCACCCTGAGTAATAAGCCTTTCTATGTCGTCGCGGATCTTTTCCGCCGCTTTTTGCGTAAGCACGGGAATTTCGATCTTCGGCTTCTTTTTAAAACTTTGTTTAGAGGCTACTACGCGTCCGTTTAAATCTATTGAAAAATTATCGTCCGGAGTATCGAAATTTTTAGGTATCGAAGCGGACTGCTTTAATTTTTGAATGTCGAGCGCGGCTAAAAGTTTTCTTTCCAAAAAAATATCGGAAGTATCGGATATTATTGAAACGGCCTTCCAGTCATAATTTCCTTTTATTTCATTTTTAACGTCTATATCTAAGTTATGCTTATAGATGCCTTTTTGCAATATAGCTTCATCCTGATAGAGCATACACTGCCTTTTTATAGTAGTTAAAAGTTCGGTTTCGACGCTGCCCGCGCCCGAATCAGCGATTTTTTCCCTAAGCTTCCTTAAATAATAAAGCGCCCCGTTCTCATTGCCGTTATCTTTTTCATACTTAAAAACGTAAAACCACGATTCAAGCCGGCCGGGATTTTCGACTATATCGTTTTTAAAGAAATCATTAGCCTCGTCGAATTTGCCTTCGGTAAGTTTAGTCAGGCCCTGATAATAATTCAAATTACTTATGAGGCCGTCCCCGTTTCCGGCCTCGCCTTCGCCGGCAGCCGCATCTTCATTTCGGGGCTCCGCGGTTTCGCCTCCGCCGGTTTTCGAGGCGTCTCCGGCTTTACCGTCGCCGTCTTCAGACGCTTTGAGCTGTTTCATACGAAGCTCTTTCTGTTTTTTAATTTCGGCCAGCTGGATCAGGCGATATGAAAGCCATTCTTTAAGTTCACGCGCGTGCGAATTATCGGGATTCAGTTTTAGTGAATTCTCACAGTACTGCATGGCTTTTTCATAATTTTTACGATTGACCGCCAGATATTTAGCTTCCTGATACCAATAATATGAATCCTGCTCATCGACTAAAGAAACTTCGGCCCGCGCGACGCCCGCCGGCGTTAAACAGTAAAAAAACGCCAGAATAAAAAAAGCCGTTAAATTGAACAACCGGTAATCTGAAAAAATTTTAACCGCCTACTTTTTTTTAGCTTTGCCCTTTGACATATTCAACCGGTAATATTTCTGCCGCAGAAGCCGCGCTTTTTTAAGAACGGCCTTTTCCTTAGCTATTGAATCGACTTTAGCGAGCGTTTTCATGGCTTCTTTGTAATCGCCGCGGATACCGCCTAACGCCTCTCCCAGCTTGATATAGGCCTGGCAATACCCGGGATCTTTTTCTATGGCCGTTTTCAACAACCCGATCCCTTTGTCTGCGTTGGCCGGATATTTAACCATTTCTTCATCGAGATAAACCAATGCCAGCGAGTAATATTTTTGCGCGCCGGAATCTTCGGCAATTAATTTTTTTTCGCTATCAACCGCGTTTTTTTTCATTACCGGCGAAAATTTATTGGCGGATTCGAGCAGCTTTTTATAATAAGAGCTTTCATCTTTTTTTTCGGCCGGTATCATGGATACCGCCTTAGTTATTTCTACGATGGCTCCGTCGAAGTCGGCATTATAAAACTGGGCTCGGCCCTTTAAAAGACGGGCCTGATAACGGGAAGGATTATTTTTAACTATGTCTTCGAGCTTTTCGAGCTGACCGCCGACGGCCCCGGCGTTTATTTCGGCGCCTATCAGCTCGCACTGAGCCTCATAATGGGAAGGATCTAATTCGAGTATCTTTTTATATTTTTCAATGATCTTAGCTTCGATCTCCGCGCCTGCCTCGTCATCGAAATAAGCGGTTTTTCTTACCTTAAGGCCCTTTATTATCCATTCATAAGATTCTACGGAAGGCCCGCTTTTCAATATTTCGGCTTCATAAGCGGATATCATCTTATTGGCTTCGTGCATCAGGCGCGGATTGAACCCCTCATTCACCGCGGCCGCGCGGCCGGAAAATAACGCCGCTGAAAACATGACCGCGAAAATAAACGCCGCGGTTTTAAAAAATTTAACCAAAAAGTTCACCTCTATTTTATATAACATTATTATTTTACTTTATTTTATTCACTTATTTTTTATTCGTTTTTTTATTCGCTCACAAGCTGGTATATTTATTAGCTAACCTTTTCCACAGCATTTTTTATACTTCTGCCCTGAGCCGCAGGGACA
Organism: uncultured bacterium; assembly: GCA_964436235.1. Lineage (GTDB taxonomy): Bacteria > Muiribacteriota > UBA9980 > UBA9980 > UBA9980 > UBA9980. The sequence continues at coordinate 23,107 of CAYTCW010000001.1, read as the reverse complement.
AGCGTCGTTGCGGCCCACTTTGGCCGCGTCGCGCCTGATGGTTTTTTGAGTTACGCTATCGTCGCGGTTGGTAAAAATCACCTGTTTTTTCGGCTTGATTTCTTCGGGCTCTTTTTCTACGGGCCTTAATTTAAACAACATTCCTATGACACTTTCTTTGATGCCGTTAATCATTTCTTCGAACATCTGAGTGCCTTCTATCTTATACTCGACGAGCGGATCTTTCTGGCCGTAGGCGCGAAGCCCTATGCCTTCTTCAAGATCGTCCATCGCCGTCAGATGCTCTTTCCACGAATCGTCTATCATTTTAAGCATTATATATTTTTGAAGGTTTAAAAAAACCTCTTCGCCTATGGCTTCGCGCTTGGCGTTATAGGCTTTTTTGGCCTCCTGCAGCAGATATTCGAATAATTCTTCCATTTTATATTCTTCTAAGGCCTTAGCGTCGAGCTTAACCTCGAAGACCGCATAGAACTGCTCGGCTAACTTTTCGTATTCGCGCTCCTCCTCGTAATGCTCGAAATTAATATGGGCGGCTATCATAGTTTCGATAACCTCTTCAAACATTTCGATCATTAT
>CAYTCW010000001.1:0-22428 GCA_964436235.1 uncultured bacterium | reverse complement strand
GAACCAAAAAGCCTTAACAGATCGTCTTCGAGCGAAAGAAAAAACCTCGTTAGACCGGGATCGCCCTGACGGCCGGCGCGGCCGCGAAGCTGATTGTCGATGCGGCGGCTTTCATGGCGCTCGGTGCCTATAATGTAAAGCCCGCCTGATTTTAAAACCTCTTCTTTTTCAGTGGCGCATAACTGCCTGTATTCTTCGAGCATTTTCTTTTTTTCGCCTTCATCTTCGATGTTATTGGCTTCGGATTTGACGAGCATATCCGGATTTCCGCCCAGAACGATATCGGTTCCGCGGCCGGCCATATTCGTGGCTATGGTAATGGCGCCTTTGCGGCCCGCCTGGGAGACTATTTCGGCCTCTTTTTCGTGATATTTGGCGTTTAATATATTGCATTTAACGCCGCGTTTTTTAAGCATATCGCCAAGAAGCTCCGATTTTTCGATCGAGATGGTGCCCACGAGAATGGGCTGCTTGCGTTCGTTATGCACTTCGACAATTTCATCAACTACCGCTTTATATTTGGCTGCTTCGTTTTTATAAATTACGTCGGGCGCATCCATCCTCACAAGATCGCTATTTGTAGGAATTACCACCGTAGACAGCTTATAAATTTCGCCGAATTCGCGCGCTTCGGTTTCGGCCGTGCCGGTCATGCCGGCCAGCTTGTTATACATCCTGAAATAATTCTGAAGAGTAATGGTAGCCAGCGTCTGGTTTTCGCGCAGTATTTTAACGCCTTCCTTGGCTTCTATGGCCTGATGCAGCCCTTCGGAATAACGGCGGCCTATCATCAGTCGTCCCGTAAATTCATCTACTATAATGACCTCGCCGTCTTTAACTACGTAATCGCGGTCGAGTTTAAAAAGATTGTAAGCCTTAAGAGCCTGATTGAGCAGATGAACGTTTTTAATATTCGAAGATTCGTACCAGTTGGCTATATTGCACATTTTTTCGACGCGGGCGACGCCTTCTTCGGTAATAGCTACGGTGCGGGCTTTTTCATCTACCTGGTAATCGAGTTCGCGCCTGAGCTGTTTTGCGATATTAGATATTTCGTAATACTTCGAGGTGGCGTTTTCGGCGGGACCCGATATAATAAGCGGGGTTCTGGCCTCGTCTATTAAAATCGAATCGACTTCATCGACGATCGCATAATTAAAGGCACGCTGCACCTGTTCTTCGAGATCGACCGCCATGTTATCGCGCAGATAATCGAAACCGAATTCGTTATTGGTGCCGTAAGTAATATCGGCGGCGTAAGATACCCGGCGCTCCGAAGGGTCCATCTGGTTCATTATGGTGCCTACGGAAAGGCCCAGAAATTTATATATTTTTCCCATCCACTCCGAATCGCGGCGTACGAGATAATCGTTGACGGTAACAAGGTGGGCCCCGCGGCCGCCGAGAGCGTTCAGATAGAGCGGAAGCGTCGCCACGAGAGTTTTTCCTTCGCCCGTCTTCATTTCGGCTATTTTACCTTCATGAAGGACCATGCCGCCGATAAGCTGAACGTCGAAATGCCTCATATTCAAAACACGGCGTGAAGTTTCACGCACGGTAGCGAAGGCTTCGATTAAAATATCGTCGGCGGAAGCGCCGCGTTCAAGCTGCTGCCTGAAATAGGGGGTTTTGGCCTTCAACTCATCGTCGCTTAATTTTTGAAAAGCGGGCTCCAGCTCGTTGATGCGAACCGCAACGGCCCTGCAGCGGCGAACTTCACGGTCGCTATAATTAAATAAATATCTCATTAACTTTACGATGGGAGTAAACATAAAAATCTTTTCCTTTAACTATTAAAAAGCATCAGTGTAAACCAATTGCCGGTCGCCTCTGATGCTTTTTATATAAATTTGATCATATTATTAACCACGCGAACTAAAAGCATAACTCACGATGCTTCTTTATCGTTTAAGACGATAAAATCGAAAGCCGCTTAAAAATTACTGTTCCGCCTGATCGGCTTTTGAAAGTATTTCAAGCACTTCGGTTTTAGTTTTAGCGCTTATAAGGCTTTCGCGAAAATCCTGCTGTCTTAAAAGCCTTGACAGCTGCGCAAGCGCTTTCAAATAAACGCCGCCCACATTTTTAGGAGCGGCAAGCAAAAAAGTGAGATTAACCGGACGGTCGTCGAGCGAATCGAAATCGATTCCGGCGTTCGAGCGTCCGAAAGCTACCGCGACTTCGGTTATAACGTCGGACTTGCCGTGCGGTATGGCGATGCCTTTACCGATACCGGTCGAGCCGAGGTTTTCGCGTTCAATAACGGTCTTAAAGTAAATTTCTTTATCGGTAACCTTGCGCGCTTTTTCGAGCAGGCCTACCATTTCTAAAATTACGTCTTCTTTTTTCGTAGCTTTTAAATCAAGTTCGATCAGATCTTCATTTATTAAGCTCGTGAGTCTCATATCCATAAACAAATACCACCTTTAATGCAGGATAAAAAAGCTTTAACCGTTTTTTTAACAATGCTTTCAGGCGGAGCGGCTACTATCGCACGCGATCCGCCCGAATCGTAAAATCGCTATTAAAAGTGAGGTTCGATCAAACCGATGTTACCGTCGTTTCTACGATAGACTACGTTTACTTCGTTGGTCTGCGCATTGGAAAAAACGACGAAATCCTGTCCTAATAATTCGAGCTGCATTGCCGCTTCATCTGCAAACATGGGTTTTAAAGCGAACTTTTTGGTTCTGATTATTTTAGGCTCGCTGGTGTCGCTGACTTTTTCCGAAAGCGATAAAACCGTATGCGTAGCTTCGCGTTCGCGCTTCTGATGAGCAGTGCGGCGGGGAACGTCTTTTAATTTTTCTTTGTATTTAACTATCTGTCTTTCGAGCTTATCTAAAACGAGATCTACGCTCGCATACATATCAAACGATGATTCGCACGCTCTTAAAACCGCTCCGTTAGCCCATATGGTAACTTCGACCGTCTGACGGTCCTCTTTGTTTTTTGTCTGTTCAACCGAAAGAGTAACGTCGATTTCGATAATATGTTCGAAATAATTAGTTAATTTGGAAAATTTCTCGCGAACGTAACTGGTTAATGCCTCGGTTAATTCGACGTGCTTACCATTGATTACGATATTCATTTTTAACTACACCTCTTCTGTTTTGTTTATAATTATATATAGAGCACAATTTAAACGCTTAAAATATATCCGGCAAATACCGAATATATGAAAAAAATTATATCACATATTAAATTATATGTCAAATATAAACTTTATTTTTTTTCAAATAATCTAAGGCCGTAATTCGCCTCTGAATGCAAAAATCCGCCCGCCGTTTTTTATAAATGCGACATAAAATTTAGCAGCGCCGGATAAATAGCCGCGAGGGCCGCCGCAAAAATCAAATAATCGCTTAACCCGTCTTTTTTGCGCCTGAAACGGGTGCGGCCTTCGCCGCCCATATAGCAGCGGCTTTCCATGGCTACGGCCAGCTCGTCGGCGCGCTTGAACGAAGTTATAAAAAGAGGGATTAAAATAGGCACGAAATTTTTCGCCCGCGAAATAAAACTTCCCTCGCTGAAATTAGCCCCGCGCGCCTCCTGAGCCCGTTTTATCTTATCCACTTCGATGACTAAGGTCGGTATGAACCGAAGCGCTATAGTCATCATCAGAGAAAATTCATGTACCGGAAATTTAACGAATTTAAGGGGCGCCAGACAGTCTTCTATGCCGTCTGAAAGCTCGACTGGCGAAGTCGTAAGCGTAAGAAGCGTGGCGTAAATGACAAGAAGCGTTACTTTCATAAAAAACCTGAAACTGTAAATGAGGCCCTCGACGGTAATTTTAATGAGTCCCCACTCCCAGAGGATATTTTCGCCTTCGCTGAAGGCGGCATTTAATATAAAAGTCAGAACGAATATGAAAATAAGAGGTTTTAAACCTCTGAGCAAATATGATACTTTTAATTTCGCTAATTTGAGTATAAAAATACTCACGGCAAGAAAATAAAAATATAAATAGCTGTCTTTTATTAAAAAAATTGAAAAAGTAAATAAAAATAAGGATATTATCTTTAACTTAGGCGAGGCTTTATGAATGAATGAGCCTGAGGGCATATACTGGCCCAATATTATATCATTTACCATAATTTTTTAAAATCTCCACAGCCAGTTCATCCGCCGTAAGCGGGGTTTGACCGATTTTCAACCCGGCCGCCGCAAGATCGGAAGCTATAAGCGCCGAGGGAAGTAAACCGATCTGATACTCATCGAGTTTTTTCGTCTCGCCGAAAACTTCTCTCGGCGTGCCGCTGAGAACTATCCTGCCGGAACTCATGCAGTATATTTTATCCGAAAGCGCCGCGGCGTATTCTAAATTATGCGAAACCATTACAATCGATAAATCGAGGCACTCGCGAAGCCCTTTAAGAAGCCCTGCAAAATTATCGCACGACTTAGGATCGAGCCCCGCCATCGGCTCGTCGAGAACCAGAACGCGGGGTTCCATAGCGAGAACGCCCGCTATAGCCACTTTGCGAAGCGTGCCTCCCGAAAGTTCGAAAGGCGTTTTATAAAGTATTTCTTTATCCAGCCCCATAAGCTCCGACATTTTAAAAACGATTTTTTCGGTTTCTTCGGGAGTTTTGCCAAGCTGGCGGGGACCGAAGGCTATATCGTCGTAAACCGTTTCTTCGAAAATCTGGTCTTCAGGATATTGAAAAACAATTCCCACGGCTGCGCATACGCGCCGGCGCACCGCCGCGCCCTTCTGGTCGCATACGCCGTCTATCAGCCAGGCTATTTCTCCCGAATCGGGCGCCTGCTGCGAATTTAAAAGCTGAACAAGCGTAGATTTGCCCGAGCCGGTATGGCCTATAAGGCTTATAATTTCGCCGGAATTAATATCGATATCGATATTAAAAAGCGCGGCGCACTCCGTAGGAAGGCCTTTATTATAAGTGAAAGAAATATTTTTAAGGCTGATAAGCCTTTTTTCAACGCCCATTTTTAACCGCCCTGAATATAATATCCGAAAGAATTTTAGGATCGGCCGCCTGCCTGTAATCATTTTCGCTGAAAGAAAAACCGTTTTCGTTGAGCCTGTTGATCAATTCGTAGCCGAAAGGCTGTTTAAGATTGAATTTGGATATGTATTCGCCGCCCTTCATAAAAAAAAGATGCGCGGGCCCGGCGAATCGAACGAAACCGTTTTCTAAACATATCAGTTTATCGCCTATAAGAGCGTTTTCCATAAAATGAGTTATAAGAACGACCGTAATTTTAAGATCGTTTTTAATTTTTAAAATCAATTTAATAATAGAATCGCGCCCGCGCGCATCGAGCATCGCCGTCGGCTCGTCGAGAACCAATACATCCGGCTTCATGGCCAGCACGCCGGCTATGGCTAAACGCTGTTTCTGGCCGCCCGAAAGATGCGCCGTCATAAATCCGCGGCGCTCGAGCAAGCCGACCGCTTCGAGAGCGTAAGAAACCCGTCGCTCTATTTCATCTTCGGGCAGGCCGAGATTTTCAGGGGCGAAAGCCGCGTCGTTTTCGACGATAGTCCCGACTATCTGATTTTCAGGGTTTTGAAAAACGAAGCCGACTTTTTTTCTTATACTCCATAAATTCGATTCGACGGAAGTGTCCAAGCCGTCGATAAAAACCTTGCCGGCCGAAGGGACCAGCAGACAGTTTAAAAGACGCGCCATGGTGGATTTGCCGGAACCGTTGGCGCCCACGACAACCGCCAATTCGCCTCGCGCGACGCTCAAATCGATATCGCTGAGCGCGTAAGGCGAACCTTCTTCATTAGAATATCTGAAATATACTTTTTTAAAATCGATCATAACTTTCATTAAACCAATCAGGGGCACGCCGGTAAAGCCTGCCCCTGATTGTTAGATATATAAATTATATAATCAGCGTAAGCGCCTTTAAAGCGCCGCGGCCAAAAAATTATTTAACGAGTTCGAGCATAGCCATTTCAGCGGCGTCGCCCGCGCGTCTTCCAAGTTTGTAAATTCTGGTATAACCGCCGTTGCGTTCTTTGTACTGCGGCGCTATTTCGTTAAAAAGTTTTTCAACCATTTTTTTATCGTTAAGTATTGTAAAAGCGCAGTTTTTCAGATGCATATTTTTGGCTTTATCGTCTGAAAGCTGTCTTGCAATGGTTATTAACTTTTCAGCTATACGGCGCGTTTCTTTTGCCTTAGCTTCGGTCGTTATTATTTTATTATGAGTCATTAAGGATATTATCTGGTTTCTGAATAACGATCTTCTGTGCGGCACGCGTCTGCCGAGTTTTTTATTCGCTAATTGATGTCTCATTTTTTTCACCTGCCCTGATTAAGATTAGTATCGTAAAGTGGTATTAAGTAAGCGGCGATCCTTTTAGTTTTCCGCTTCTTCCTTAGCGTTTTCGGTTTCATTTTCGTTTTCATCGATATCGAGATCTTCGTCGTTATCGTTAATCATAGGAACTGAAACTCCGTCGAGAACGTTAGGCGGATCGTCTTTCAAGCCGAGACCGTATTGTCTGAGCTTTTCGCGGATTTCGTTGAGGGACTTCTGGCCGAAATTCTTGATTTCAAGCAATTCCGACGCCGACTTGGTGGCGAGTTCGCCGATAGTCTTGATGGAAGTCCTTTTCAGGCAGTTACGGGAACGCACTGAAAATTCAACGTCTTTTATCGGTATATCAACATATTTATTGACCTTTTCTTTTTCTTCGGAAACCATTACTATGCTGTCCTGCTGCTTGTTGTCGATATAATCGACGAAAAGAGAAAGATGTTCTCTTAATAACTTGGAAGCAAGACAGGTGGCTTCATCGGGCTTAACCGAACCGTTGGTCCAAAGCTCTAAATTAAGCCTGTCATAATTGATGTCCTGGCCCACGCGGGTATCTTCGACAGTATAATTAACTTTTACTACCGGCGAAAACATTGCGTCGATATTTAAGGTGTTAAGAGGTTGTCCCTGCTTAACAGTTTTTTCCGCCAAAGCATAGCCGCGGCCTTTTTCAATTATAAGCTCCATGTAAAGGTTTGCGTCTTCGTTTAATGTCGCTATATGATGTTCAGGATTAATAATTTGTAACGAACCGGCGCACTGAATATCGCCCGCTTTAACAACGCAGGGGCCTTTTTTCTCAATGGAAACCGTAATGGTTTCTTCGTCGGAAAGTTTCACTACTACCTGTTTGAGGTTCAATATAATGTCGGTCACATCTTCTAAAACTCCAGGAATAGTGGAAAATTCATGTAAAACTCCATCGATGCGAACAGCGGTGATCGCCGCGCCAGGAAATGCCCCGAGCAGCACTCTGCGAAGAGAGTTGCCAAGGGTAATACCATATCCGCGTTCAAGCGGCTCGACAACGAATCTTCCGTACTTAGAAGAATCGATGTTGGTGTCTTTCATGTATATCATCCTGGGTTTCTTGATCTGAATCATTTCCACAAACTCCTCCTTTAATATAAAACCGGATGAGCGAAAAAAATGCTTTTCGCGCCCTTTCTAGTAACTAGAAATATCCGCCGTGATAATATAAATTATCTCGAGTAGAATTCTATTACAAGATTTTCATTGATTTCAGGATCAATGTCGGTACGCTCGGGCATTCTTTTTATCTGTAACTTAAACTTGTCCGGCTCAATTTCGAGCCATTCAGAGCTGTTTCTCTTCGACGCGTTTTCAACGGAAGATTTTATCGGAAGAATGCTTTTAGCTTTTTCCGAAACTTCGACTACGTCGTTCGGTTTCAAGATGTAAGAAGGAACGTCAACTTTTTTACCGTTGATTTTATAATGTCCGTGCACTATAAGCTGTCTTGCGGCGGAGCGCGACGGCGCGAAAGAAGCGCGGGTGATAACGTTATCGAATCTTCTTTCTAATAATTGCAGAAGAACGGTGCCTGAAACGCCTTTAGCGTTAGTCGCTCTCTGAACGTAGAGTCTGAACTGTTTCTCTAAAACACCATACATTTTTTTAATTTTCTGTTTTTCACGGAGCTGTTCGCCGTAGCCGGTCATTTTATTTCTTCTTTTTCCGCCGTGCATGCCGGGAGCTGACTGACGACGCAGAACCGCGCATTTATCGCGCAAAAAGCAGCGTTCGCCTTTTAAAAATAATTGCTTGCCTTCGGTGCGGCACAGCCGGCATTTAGGGCCTATATATTTCGCCATTTATTCTATCCTCCTTCTAATTACGATTAAACTCTTCTTCTTTTACGGGGTCTGCAGCCATTATGCGGAACGGGTGTGATATCTTTGAGTTTTTCGATTTCAACTCCGGCCACTTTTATAGCGCGTACCGCCATTTCTTTTCCTGAACCGGCGCCTTTAACTATTACGTCAACGACGTTAAGACCGTGTTCCATAGCTTTTTTCACTGCGTTTTCAGTTGCCAGCTGGGCGGCGTAAGGCGTCGATTTTCTCGAACCCTTAAAGCCTGAAGTTCCAGCTGAAGCCCACGATATAACGTTTCCCTGTCTGTCGGTAACGCTTACTATCGTGTTATTAAAGGTCGATTTTATATGAACTACGCCATGAGATACCCTGGCGCCGCCTTTTTTTACATCAGCCATTATTCTCTCCTTTCACAATTAATCATTTTCTGCTAAAGACTATTTTTTCGTAGCGGTTTTCTTGCCTGCGATCGATTTTCTCGGACCTTTTCTGGTGCGGGCGTTCGTGTGAGTGCGCTGACCGCGAACCGGCATGCCTCTTCTGTGGCGGATTCCACGATAACAGTTAATTTCGCTCAATCTTTTGATATTAGCGATAACTTCGCGGCGGAGATCGCCTTCCACTTTTAAGTGTTTTTCTATATAATCACGGATTTTAATAATTTCATCTTCCGTTAAATCTTTGACCTTTTTATTCCAATCGATTTGAAGGTCTGTAAGCAGCTTCTGAGCCACCGAACGGCCGATACCGTAAATATAGGTCATCGCGATTTCCATTCTCTTGTTTTTTGGTAAATCAACACCGACTATACGAGCCATTGTTTCCCTCCTTCCGTTAATTAATTAATTTTATCCCTGTCTCTGTTTGTGTTTTACAGTCTGGCAGATAACGCGTATCGTGCCTTTTCTTTTAATGATCTTGCATTTGTTGCATATTTTTTTAACCGATGCTCTAACTTTCATTGTATATCCTCCCGTTTAACATAAGAGTATTATTTTACACCAAAAATTCAAAAAAATCAATATATTTATTATTTTTTTTAAAATTAAAGATTTAACAGGTTTACGCGCCTGCGCGCCCTTACTTGTTATCCTTTTGATCTATAGGTTATTCTGCCTCTCGACAGGTCATAAGGCGATAACTCGATCGTAACTTTATCGCCCGGAAGTATGCGGATAAAATTCATACGCATTTTTCCTGAAATATGCGCCAGCACTTTATGGCCGTTTTCTAATTCAACGCGAAACATCGCATTCGGGAGCGGTTCTACGACTACTCCGGATACCTCGATCAGTTCTTCTTTTGCCATCTAAGCAAATCCTCCTTAAAAGCGTTCAAATATCGGCGTTTATTGCGCCTTTGACAATATGCGCGGCCCGTTTTCGGTTATCGCGACGGTATGTTCGAAGTGGGCGGAAAGGCTCCGGTCGCAAGTTACGACGGTCCACGAATTATCGAGCACCTTTACCTCGTAACGGCCCGCATTGACCATGGGCTCGATAGCAAGGCACATGCCCGCTTCGAGCTTTATGCCCATGCCTTTTCTGCCGAAATTCGGAACGGCCGGCGGCTCGTGAAGCTTACGGCCTATTCCGTGGCCCACGTAATCGCGCACGACCGAAAAACCGTGCGATTCAACATAGGTCTGTACGGCGTTAGAAACGTCGCCGAGGTATCCGCCGCACACCGCGCGGCTTATACCTTCATAAAGGGACTCTTCGGTCACCCTGATAAGCCTGGCGACTAATTCGCTGACCGCGCCTACCGCAACTGTAATAGCCGCATCGCCGCAATAATTGTTTTTTATTACGCCGACATCTATGCTTACAAGATCTCCTTCTTCTAAAATGCGCTTTTTTGAAGGTATGCCGTGAACCACTTCGTCGTTTACCGACGCGCAGATGCTCTTAGGATAGCTCATATACCCTAAAAACAAAGGATAAGCGTTCTGGGACAGAATGTATTCATGCGCTATTTTATTGAGTTTTTCCGTCGTAACCCCCGGCTTGACGCTCTGGCGAAGCAGATTGAGGGTCCTGCCCACTATCTGATTCGACTCGTACATATATTCGATTTCCTGAGCCGACTTTTTGGTAACGACTTCCGATCTTGGCATTTTATTTAACCTGCGCTTCCAGCCCGGCGGTAATGCGTGTAAATATATCGTTGATATCGCCCGTTCCGTCGATATTTAAAACGATGCCCTGTTTTAAGTAATAATCGATCAGCGGGTGAGTTTCGTTATGATATACTTTCAAGCGGTTTCTAACGGTATCTTCGTGATCGTCTTTGCGGTGAATAAGACCGGCGCCGCATTTACCGCATACGCCTTCCTTTTCAGGTTTGTTGAAAAGGATATGATAAGACTCTCCGCAGCTATTGCACACGCGGCGCCCTGAAATTCTTTTTATAAGATCTTCTTCGGGCACTTCGACGTACACGCAGGCGTTGAGCTTCAGGCCCATCTTCGTAAGAAGAGAGCCTAAAGCATCGGCCTGCGCAACCGTGCGCGGAAATCCGTCTAAAATAAAACCGTTATTACAATCGGGCTTCGACAACCGTTCCTCGATCATCGATATTATTACATCGTCCGGCACTAAAAGCCCTTTTTCCATGAAGGAACGGGCGTTAACGCCGAGCGGCGTACCAGCCTTAACGTTTTCGCGGAGTATATCTCCAGTAGATATTTGAACTATTTTATATCTGTCCGTCAATTGTTTTGCCTGTGTGCCTTTTCCGGCTCCAGGCGCGCCTAATAATATGAACCTCATCGTAATTATCTCCGTCTCGCTTATTTAAACAGCCTGCTTTTTTTCTTCAGGAATCCGTCGTAGTTTCTTGTTACAAGATGCGATTCGAGCTGTTTAATAGTGTCGAGGCCTACGCCGACGACGATCAAAAGAGCGGTTCCGCCGAAGTAAAACGGCACGTTGGCCCAGCTGATCATTATATTAGGAATAACGGCTATAATCGCAAGGAATATAGAGCCTACAAGCGTGATACGGATGAGCGTGCGGTCGATATATTCAGCCGTAGGCCTGCCGGAACGAACGCCCGGAATAAATCCGCCGTATTTTTTCATGTTATCGGCTAAGTCTTTCGGATTGAAAGTGATGGCCGTGTAAAAATACGAGAAGAATATTATCAGCAGGCAGTATAAACTTAAATATACCCAGTGCGAGGGACCGAGAACGGTATTGATGAAATTAGTCATTTTACCCATAAACGAGTCCATCGAAAAATAGTGGGCGAAAAAGTTGGTGATCAAGCCGGGAAATAATAATATCGACGAAGCGAATATTATGGGAATAACGCCGGCCTGGTTGATACGCAGAGGAATATAAGTATTCTGTCCGCCGTAAACCCTTCTGCCCACAACGCGTTTAGCGTACTGAACGGGTATCTTGCGAACGCCGTCCTGTATCCAGATAACGGCCGCGGTTACCGCTATCGTAAAGAACAAGATTATAAGGACCTTGGGGTAGAAAAGGGCGTCGCCCGAAAATACCCTGTAGGTTTGAACTATAGCCGAAGGCAGCGACGCGACTATACCGACGAATATTAAAAGCGATATACCGTTGCCTATGCCTTTTTCGGTTATTTTTTCGCCGAGCCACATAATAAAAGCCGTTCCCGCCGTGAGCGTTATTACGGTAAGAATTGCGAAGCGCGCGAAATGTTCTTTCATAAACGGCGTCAATACGCCCTCGCCGCCGGCGTTAGCGAGCATGAAGCTCATGCCGAAAGCCTGGATGGCGCCTATGAATATGGTGCCGTATCTTGTGTACTGGCTTATTTTCTGCCTGCCCTCAGTGCCCTCTTTGGCTAATTTTTCAAGCTGGGGTACGACATACACTAACAGCTGCATAATAATGGAAGCGTTAATGTAGGGAGCTATGCCGAGCGCGAATATCGAAAAACGCTTTAACGCGCCGCCGGAGAACATATCTAAGAATCCCAGAATGCCTCCGCCCTGCTGGCCGAAGTAATTAGCTAAGGCCGTAGAATCGATACCAGGCGTCGGAATGTGCGAACCGAGCCTATAAACTGCAATCATGGCAAGCGTAAATAAAATTCTGCTTCGCAGTTCACCAATTTTAAACGAATCTCTTAATGTAGCTATCAACTATATCACCTCTACCGTGCCACCTGCTGCCTTAATTTTTTCTTCAGCTTGTTTAGTGACTTTATTGGCAACAACCGACAGTTTTTTCTTTAATTCGCCGTTACCTAATATTTTAAGTCCGCCGTTAGCCCGGCCCGCAAGCATGTTTTCTTTAACGAGTAATGCGATATCGACTTTGGTGTCGTTTTCAAAGCGTTCTAATTCTGAAACATTAACGCAGTCATATATAACACGGAACGGATGGTTTTTGAAACCGCGTTTGGGAATTCTTCTGATAAGGGGCATCTGGCCGCCTTCGAATCCGAATTTTACGTGGTTACGGGCTTTCTGGCCTTTTTCGCCGCGGCCGCTTGTTTTTCCGTTGCCGCTGGCCTGTCCGCGACCTCTTCTGTAGCTAGGCTTGCGAGCGCCCTTATTTATTTCAAGATTTCCAAGTGTATACACGTTTGACCCTCCTCAAACTTCTTTTAAGATTTTTATATCTTAATTTCTGTAATATCAGCCTTTATTAGCCGCTATTGCACTTCTTCGACTTTTAACAGGTGGTTAGCCTTAAAAATCATTCCGCGTATAGACGGGTTATCAGGATGAATTTTAAAAGAATGCGTTTTTTTCAGGCCCAATGCATCGACGTTAGCTAAACTTTTCGCCTTGTTGCCGGCCCTTCCTTTAATAAGAGTAACTTTTAATTTTTTCATCTCGTTTTGCTCCTTATAAATGATCGGCGCTCAATTATTCTTTGCCGTCTTCTTCGCCCTGGCGAAGTTTCATATAAGCGGAAGGCTCTCTGAGGTTTTTCAAAGCCTGTATCGTGGCTTTTACCACGTTAACGGAGTTCGAAGAACCGAGCGATTTGCTGAGTATATTTTTAATGCCGCTTAATTCGATGACAGCGCGTACTGCGCCGCCGGCGATGATTCCGGTACCTTCGGAAGCGGGTTTTAAAAATACTTTGCCCGCGCCGAATTCGCCAACTATTTCGTGGGGAATCGTCGTACCCTTCATGGGTATGGTTATAAGCGCTTTTTTAGCTGCCTGAATGCTTTTGTGCATAGCGTCGGGAACTTCGTTGGCTTTGCCGAGGCCCACGCCAACGCGGCCTTTGCCGTCGCCTATAGCGACGAGCGCCGAGAAGCTGAACCTGCGTCCGCCTTTAACGACTTTTGCGACGCGCCTTATTTTGATTATTTTTTCACGGAATTCGCTTGACGCTTCAGGGGCGTTTTTTTTGAATTCTCTTCTGGGTTCTCTTTTTTCCATGCCGGTATTACCTCCACCTTTCTTTGTATCAAACAATATTCAATTTATTATCAACTAAAACTTTAAACCGGCGTTGCGGGCTTCGTCAGCCAGCGCTTTAATACGCCCGACATAAAGATTTCCGCCGCGGTCGAATGCGACGTCGGTTATGTTTTTGCCTTTAGCGCGTTCGGCGATAACTTTGCCAACATATTTAGCCGCTTCGACGCCGTCGAGGGCTTTTTTATTTTTCTTTAATTCGGCGCTGATCTCTTTTTCATAAGTGGACGCCGCGACTAAAGTGAGGCCTTTTATATCGTCGATAACCTGAACGGCGATGTGTTTGGTGCTTCTGAATACCGACATTCTCGGTCTTTCGGCCGTACCGGTCATAACCTTGCGGATATGATAGTGGCGGCTCTTTCTCATTTCTTTACGACTGATCTTATTAAACATTTCCTGCTTCTCCTCCTAAAGACTATTTACCGCGTTTGCCGGCTTTGCGCATGATTTTTTCAGTCATGTATTTGATGCCTTTGCCTTTGTAAGGTTCAGGTCTCTGCGCGTCGCGGATATCGGATGCGACCTGGCCGACTAACTGGCGGTCGATGCCGCTTATCGTTATTCTGTTATCTTTAGCTATAGCTTCAACCTTGAAATTAATGCCTTCCGGCGCGAAAAATTCAACTGGATGAGTATAAGCTATGTTCAGCGTGAGTTTATTGCCGGCAAGAGCCACTTTATAGCCGGTGCCGATAACGTCGAGTTTCTTTTCGAAACCTTTGGTTACGCCTACGATCATATTATTGAGAAGCGCGCGGGTGAGACCGTGGAGGCTTCTGTGGAAAGGCTCTTCAGTGTGTCTTTTAACGGTGATGATATTGCCTTCCATAACGATTTCTATCTGCGGATGAAATTCATTCTCGAGCTTGCCGAGAGGTCCTTTTACCGAAACATGCTGGCCTTTGATTTTAACTTCAACGCCTGCGGGAACTTCTATAATTTTCTTTCCAATGCGCGACATTTATTGTTTCCTCCTTTTACCATACATAGCAAAGCACTTCGCCGCCGACATTGGCTTCGCGAGAGTTTCTGTCCGTCATTAAGCCCTTCGAGGTCGAAAGGATAGCGATACCCAGTCCGCCGAGGACTTTCGGTATATTGTCTTTGGCTACGTAAACGCGCAGTCCGGGACGCGATATTCTTCTGATACCGGCGATAACGGTCTGGCGGTTTTTGTATTTCAAGTAAATACGCAGAGTGCCTTTAGAATCGGATTTCAGGTATTTAAAATCTTTAATATAACCTTCATTTTTTAATATTTTCGTGAGTTCTTTTTTTAAATTCGATGCAGGTACGTCAACCACTTCATGGCCGGCACGGCATGCGTTTCTAATTTTCGTGAGCATATTTGCAATAGGATCTGTAATGTTCATTTTGTTATTTATCCTCCTTAACAAAGTTATCTGTGATAGCCGACACCGTAAATTTTACCACGATGATTTGGTAACGCCGGGAACTTCGCCGCGATTGGCATACATTCTGAAGCAGATACGGCACATAGCGAATTTCCTGATATAAGAGCGGGGACGTCCGCATACTTTGCAGCGGTTGTATTCGCGTACTTTATATTTTTTGGGTCTTTCCCATTTCATTATCAATGAAGTTTTTGCCATTTTTTCCTCCCTTTAATTAATTACCCGATGAAGCATTACGGAAAGGCATGCCGAGCGATTTCAAAAGATGAAAAGCTTCGTTGTCCGTTTTTGCCGTGGTTGTAAAGCTGATATTCATGCCTGTGACTTTGTCGATTTTATCGATATTGATTTCGGGAAACAATGACTGTTCTTTCAAACCGAGCGTATAATTGCCGCGGCCGTCGAAAGCTTTATCGGAAACGCCTTTAAAGTCACGGATACGAGGGAGAACTATGCCAAACAATTTATCGAGAAACATATACATTCTGTTGCCGCGCAGAGTAGCCATTACGCCTATGGCGATATTCGCCCTCAATTTGAAGTTGGATATCGATTTTTTAGCTTTGGTTATAACTACTTTCTGTCCGACGATAGAGGTGAGTTCGGCCGCCGCGCTGTCAACGAGTTTCGGGTTCTGCGTGGCCTGGCCTATACCCATGTTTATTGTAACTTTATCAAGTTTGGGAACCTGCATGATATTTTTGTAACCGAATTGTTTCATTAAACCGGGAACAACTTTTTCTTTATAAGCGAGTTTCATCCTTGAAGTAACTTTTACTTTAGGAGCGGCTTTGGTTTCGGGCTTTTTATCGGCCTGTACCTGAGCCTGAGCCTTTTTTTCAACTTTTTCTTTTGCCATTTTATTCATCCTCCGAAGAAACTAAATCTGGTCGATCATTTCACTGCATTTTTTGCAGCTTCTGACTTTTTTGCTGTTTTTGCCTTCGCCGCTTACAAAATGAGCAATTCTGGTGGGTTTTGAACATTTCGGGCAAACAAGCATTACTTTAGAGGCATATATATAACCTTCGCGTTCTATTATGCCGCCCTTCTGAACTTTTTGATTGGGTTTCTGGTGTTTTTTGACCAGATTAACGCCTTCGACTATCAACTGGCATTTTACGCGGTTAACTACGAGAACTTTACCCTGTTTACCGTCGTTTTTGCCGCACATTACGCGAACGGTGTCGCCTTTTTTTATTTCAGTTTTTACGCTATTCATTGCTCGTTTAACCTCCATTAAATAACTTCAGGAGCCAGGGAAACGATCTTCAAGAATTCGAGATCGCGGAGCTCTCTGGCGACTGGTCCAAATATACGGGTACCGCGGGGTTCTTTGTCTTCTTTGATGATAACCGCGGCGTTATCGTCGAATTTTATAAACGAGCCGTCAGGCCTTGAAATTTCTTTGCTGGTACGAACTATAACGGCAAGGCACACGTCGCCTTTTTTTACGGTGCCGTTAGGCTGAGCGTCTTTTACGACTACTTTTATGATATCGCCTATGCTGGCGTATCTTCTTTTCGTACTGCCTCTGACCAGCATACATTCTACGCGCTTGGCGCCGGAATTGTCGGCCACGTTTAATCTGCTTTCAGCTTGTATCATTTTATTTCACCTCAATATTAAACTTAGAAAAACGTTTATTGGTCTGATGATTAGCTCGCGCTTTTTAAAATTTCTACTACGCGCCAGCATTTGTCTTTTGAAAGCGGCCTGGTTTCGGCTATAAGGACCTGATCGCCGACCTGGCATTTATTATTTTCATCGTGCGCTTTCAAGCTTTTCGTTCTTTTCAATATCTTCTTGTACAGCGGGTGTTTTACGCTTTTTTCAACTGATACCACTACGGTTTTCTGCATTTTATTTGATTTTACCACGCCTATTTTAGTTTTTTTCGCGGTTTCGCGTTCTGCCACTTTGTGTTCCTCCTCGTATTATTAAAGTTCGGCGTTAATTCCACGTTCTTTTTCGGTAATTATCGTGTTGACTTTCGCGATATCGCATCTTACCTGTCTGATTTTTGCCGTGTTGGTCAGCTGACCGACTACTGCCTGAAACCTTAACGTGAAAAGGTCCTGTTTGAAGTCATGGAGTTTTCTCTTTAATTCGTCAAGAGTATATTTGCGAAGTTCTGTTGATTTCATGCGTTATCACCCTCTAATTGAAGTTTTTTAACAAACATGGTACGGATCGGAAGTTTGTGCGATGCGAGACGGAGCGCTTCTCTTGCTACCGATGGTTCCACGCCGCCGATTTCAAATAACACTTTACCCGGCTTAACTACGGCTACCCAGCCTTCCGGAGCGCCTTTTCCCTTACCCATACGGGTTTCGGCCGGCTTCTTGGTGATGGATTTATGCGGGAACACTCTTATCCAGAGCTTGCCGCCGCGTTTGATAAAACGGGTCATCGCGATACGGGCCGCTTCTATCTGATTGTTCGTGATCCATGTCAGCTCTAAGGCTTTTAAACCGTAATCGCCGAAATCCACGAACATGCCGCCTTTAGCTTTTCCCGTCATGCGGCCTTTCTGTAATTTTCTAAATTTAACTTTTTTAGGCATTAACATTGGATATAATCCTCCTTACTCAGCTTAATTAGCGCTATTTTCTTTTACGCTGTCGTCGGAAATGCTGTTTCCTTTGATCTTGCTCTGATATCTTTCAGCATCGCGTTCCGAGAGCACTTCGCCATGGAACAGCCATACTTTAACGCCGACGCAGCCGTATGTGGTGTGTCCGGTCGCTAAAGCGAAATCGATATTCGCGCGAAGCGTATGAAGGGGAACTCTGCCTCTTCTATAGTATTCACAGCGTGCGATTTCAGCGCCGCCGAGACGGCCGGAGCAGGCTATTTTAACGCCGAGAACTCCGTGTGATAAAGCCGTGTCAACCGCTCTTTTCATTGCGCGGCGGAAAGCTACGCGCTTTTCGATCTGAGCCGCTATATTGTTAGCTACTAACTGAGCATCGAGGAAAGGATCTTTGATTTCCTGAATGTATAACGAAACCTTACGGCCGGTAAGTTTTTCGATCATAACTTTCATTTTCTGGATTTCGGAACCCGATCTGCCTATAATAACGCCAGGTTTCGCGGTGTTGATTATAACTTTTACCTTCTGGTAAGAAGGCCTTTCGATTTCGATTTTCGATATTTCCGGATCGATGTATTTTTCTTTTTTAGCTTTAATTGCGGCGAATACATCTTTTATCGCCTTTTTGATTTTAAGGTCTTCGTGGAGATATTCGATATATTCTTTCTGAGCGAACCATCTTGATTCCCACGTTCTTGTGATGCCAAGCCTGAGACCTACCGGATTAGTTTTTTGACCCACTGTGTAACCTCCTCCTGTTAAAACGAACTTTCTATTAATTAATTACTTAGTCTCTTTTCTGGCGGTTTCTTTTTTCGTTTCGTTTCCGCTTTTAACCGTTGCAGTTTGCTTTTCCTGTTTTTCAGTCAAAATGATATAGGTCGAGCAGGTTCTTTTTCTGATGCGTCCTACGCGGCCCTTCGACATCGGACGGATACGCGGAATCGTCGGTCCCTGTTCAACGTAAGCGCGATGAACAATTAAATTTTCGGCGTCCCAGTTTCTGGTATTTTCAGCGTTAGCCTTAGCCGATAATATAACTTTCTCTATCAACCGTGCCGCGCGTGTAGGTGTGAACTTAACAATAGCTAAAGCTTCGTTTAATTCTTTGCCGCGGACAAGATCGAGCACGCGGTTAAACTTTCTTGAAGAGCCGCGCTGTACGTTAGCGCTCGCGCGCACGCCTTCTTTTTTTCTGCGTTCCGCCGTAAACATGGCTTTTAATTCTTTTCTCGAACGCTGTTTCGAGCCGTTCTGCCTGTTCTGATTGTAAAATTTTTCGCGAATTTTCGCTTCTGATACTAACATTTCTGGTTCACTCCTTTGCCGCTATTTTAAAGATATTGTTCTTTCGGTATGGCTGCCGTGCGCCTTAAAGAAGCGTGTAAGCGCAAATTCGCCAAGTTTGTGGCCGACCATGTCTTCGGTGATATAAACCGGGACGTGTTTTTTGCCGTTATATACGGCTATCGTGTGCAATATCATTTCGGGCACGATAGTCGACGAGCGCGACCATGTTTTAATAACCTTTTTAGCATTCGTCGTATTTAAGTTTCTTATTTTCTTTATAAGGTCGTCTTTGACATACGGCCCTTTTTTTAACGATCTGGACATTATTTCCTCCCTTTGTAGATTATATATTGTTTCAATTAAGCATACCATTATAACACAATTAATTTAAGTTTTCAAGTGATTTTTAAGATTTTTATAATCTTTTTTCACTTCAAAGTGATTTCGTGCTTATAAAGCGTGGTTTGTATATATTCACATGTGCTTTATAAGCCGTTATCAACTCAAATTATGATTTTTTGCGTCTGTCGCTTACGATATATTTGTTGCTGGAGTTCTTTTTGCTTCTGGTTTTGTAACCTTTAGCGGGAGTACCCCATGGCGACATAGGAGCCGGTCTTCCAACCGGGCATCTGCCTTCGCCGCCGCCGTGCGGGTGATCGCAGGGATTCATAACCGAGCCGCGGTTATGAGGTTTAATGCCGAGATGCCTCGAACGGCCTGCTTTACCGATCGATATATTTTCGTTTTCGAGATTCGAAACCTGGCCGATCTGGGCGCGGCATTCAAGCAGTATTCTTCTCATTTCGCCCGAAGGCATTTTGAGTATGGCGTATTTGCCTTCTTTGGCCATCAGGCGGACGAAAGTGCCGGCTGCGCGAGCTATCTGAGCGCCCTTGCCGGGTTTCATTTCAACGTTATAAATGTTGGTGCCTGCCGGAATATCGCTCAAAGGAAGCGTATTCGAAGGTTTGATTTCGATTTCGTGGCCGGACATTATCGTATCGCCGACTTTAGTTTCGGTGGATGCGATTATATATCTTTTTTCGCCGTCGGCATAGAATACGAGAGCGATATGCGCCGATCTGTTAGGATCATATTCTAATGCGGCTATTCTGCCTTCGACGCCGTCTTTTCTGGGCGTAAAATCGATTTCTCTATAGAGTCTTTTGTGTCCGCCGCCTCTGAAACGAGCGGTTACGCGGCCCTGATTATTGCGGCCGCCGTGGCTTTTTATCTTTTTGGTCAATGCTTTTTCCGGTCTTTTATCCGATAACATCGAAAAATCCGCTACCGTCATAAAACGAACGCCGGGCGTAATTGGTTTAAAGCTTTTAAGAGCCATTGTTTCCTCCTTAATTTCTATAAAACCTTAAAATTAATATCTTACATGCCTTCGAAGAACGCTATCTTTTCGCCCTCTTTAAGAGTCACTATCGCTTTTTTCCATTCTGAGGTGTAACCGGCATGAGCGCCCATGCGTTTTATTTTCGGATGGCACTTCATAGTGTTTACGCGTTCAACTTTTACTTTAAAAAGCTCTTCGACGGCTTTTTTGATTTCAATTTTATTCGCGCCTATGG
The DNA here is from genome assembly GCA_964436235.1 of uncultured bacterium. Classification (GTDB taxonomy): domain Bacteria; phylum Muiribacteriota; class UBA9980; order UBA9980; family UBA9980; genus UBA9980. The sequence continues at coordinate 1,972 of CAYTCW010000001.1, read as the reverse complement.
CTACTTTGAACGAATATTTATTCCATTCTTTTCCCATAACGCTTTTTTCTGATACTACAGGATAAAGTATTATGTCACTTGCGTGTTTTTCCATCTTACTTTAACACCTCCTCAATTTTTAAAAGAGCGTCCTTTGTTATGACGAGTTTTTCAGCCCACGCGAGAGGATATACCGATATGGAATTCGAAGGTAATACAGTCACTTTTTCGATATTTCTGAAAGAACGGTAAACTTTTTCTTCCGATTCGCGCGTTACGACAAGAACTCTTTTCGTAGCGAGTTTTTCGATTTTATTTTTGGAAAGTTTTTCTTTGCCTTCGGCGGGTTTTACCGAATTAACGTCGTTAACTTTAAGATTAACGAGTATCTGGGCCATATGTTTGGTTTTAAATTCTTTCGGATTGAACGCGTCAACAACGCAAACCGCGCCCGCGCGGACTTTATCGGATAAAACCGAACGCATGGCGAGTCTTTTAACTTTTTTAGGAATGCTGTAATAGTACGAACGCAGTTCGGGACCGAAAGTCACGCCGCCGTGTCTCCATAACGGTGAACGGTTCGAGCTGTGACGGGCGCGGGCTGTGCCTTTCTGGCGCCAGGGCCTTCTGCCGCCGCCGGAAACTTCCGAACGGTCTTTAGCTTTTGCGTTACCCTGTCTTTTATTAGCCTGTTCCTGTATAACGCAATCGGAGATCGCGTTTTTGTGAAGCTCGACGTTAAACACGCTGTCTGAAACTTCAACCTGATCTATTTTTTTTCCTTCTATATTAAAAACATCTAAAGTAGGCATGCTATTTGAATCCTCCTTCTAAAGCTCATTATTTTTGTGCTAAAACAGCCTGTTTGCATACTACAAGGCCGCCTCTGAAGCCCGGAACGGCACCGTTTACCAGAACCATATTTTTGTCCACGTCGATTTTAACGACTTTAATGTTCTGGACCGTAACTTTTTTACCGCCCATTCTTCCGGGCATGCTCTGGTTTTTATAAACGCGTGAAGGCGAGGACGATGCGCCTATCGAGCCTACCGCTCTGTGAAACATTGAACCGTGCGTTTCAGAACCGCCCTTCCAGTGCCATCTTTTAACGCCGCCGGCGAAGCCGCGGCCTTTAGATATACCCATAACGTCAACGCGGAGATTTTCGCCGAATATCTGATCTACTTTTAATTCCTGGCCGACCTGATACTTATCGATATCTTCGACGCGGAATTCGATCAAATTCTGCATAGCTTCAAGGTTAGCTTTTTTAAAATGGCCCGATAAAGGTTTATTCGGGAATACCACTTTTTTAACTACCTTGCCGTTAACGCGGCGGCGTTCGTATCTTGCTTTCGCTTTTTCGAAGCCGATCTGTATAGCGTTATAACCGTCGGTTGCGACGGTTTTCTTCTGTACGACATAGCACGGGCCGAGAGTCAGAACCGTTACCGGTATGCTGTTTCCCTTATCGTCGAATATCGTGGTCATGCCAACTTTTCTTCCTAAAAGTCCTAAACTTTTCATCTCTTTCTACACCTCCGCATTAAAGTTTTACTTCGATATTCACGCCTGAAGGAAGGTCGATCTTCTGTAAAGATTCAACTGTGTCCGGCGACGGATCGTGAATGTCGATCAAACGTTTGTGAGTTCTCATTTCGAACTGTTCGCGGGAATCTTTATCAACATGCGGTGAGCGAAGAACACAAAATTTATTGATTTCGGTTGGAAGCGGTATAGGACCGGAAATTTTTGCGCCGGTTTTCTTTACCGTATTGACTATCTTCTGTACCGACTGGTCTAATATTTTATGATCATAAGTTTTTAACAGTATTCTGATTTTATTTGTAGCCATTTGTTAATTATTCCTCCTTAATACGAGCTTTCGCTGTCACGGCCGGCGGGCCGGATATTTTCCGGCCACGGCCTGTATATACAATAAAATTAGTCGATAACTTCTGAAACTACGCCTGCGCCGACGGTTCTGCCGCCT